>JAQVXQ010000073.1 GCA_028709085.1 Salinivirgaceae bacterium
CCGACAGGATTCAAACCTGTGACCTTCAGAACCGGAATCTGACATTCTATTCAGCTGAACTACGGAGCCTTATATGAACAAAAACAACATTTTACTCTAACTACAACAAAAACAATACGATAATGGTGCCCAAGTTAAATGGTATTAATCTAAACTCAACTTATTATTAATCAAACGATAGCGAAAATCTTGAATTATTGCTTTTAAAAATCGCAAATCACTGATGCTATCTTGCTGATAATCAGCAATTAGATTATTAACCAATCGTTTATCATTTTTGAGGTTATATAAACCAATCATCGTTGTACCATCGAATTGTAAAAGCATTGAATCGGTTACCAATTGGTAAACATTATTCAGATAACTAATTGCCCACCCGGTGTCGCGTGAGAATACGGACGATCCATAGGATACGATGGAATCGTTGAGTTTTAAATAATCAATAACGGAAGGGAATATATCGGTTTGTTGCACAACATGATCTTTTATACCCTTCAGCTTTGAATTCCCCGGATCAAAAAATAAAATAGGGATCCTATAATTTCCATGAATATTTGAATAATCCATGGTGTAACTTTGGGCGGTATGATCGGCAGTAAGTACAAACAGAGTGTTTTTATACCATCGCATTTTCTTCGCATAGGTAAAAAAGTTTCGTAATGCACGATCAGCATATGCAACCGATTCTAATATTGGAAATTCACCTTTTGGGAAACTGTCAATATATCGTTCAGGAATTTTATAGGGATGATGCGACGATAGGGTAAAAACTCCAGCAAAAAATGAACCTGAAACGGTATCGAGCACATCGGCAACATACTGTAAATAAGGCTCATCGTAAACCCCCCAATGTCCATCAAAATCGGCTTTTCTACCCACATATTCATTAATTCCCATGTAGTTGTCGATTCCTGCAGCTTTCGAATAATTGTCGAACCCCATGGTACCATTGGCCCCTCCATGAAAAAAATAAGAATGATACTTATATTTTTCCAAAATTATTGGAATGGAGGTGATTACATTTGAATTATAAAGACTTGTGATATATGGGTTATCCATTAAAGCTGGCAGACTGCTGATAATGGCAGGCAATGCCTCCATCGATTTTTTTCCATTTGCGTAACCTCTTGTAAAACAAAGAGACTCTTGCATTAGACTATCTAAAAACGGAGTAAATCCTTGCTTATTTCCTGACAAAAATGCACTATACTCGGCACTGAAACTCTCTAAAATAAGCACAACTACATTTTTTCGAGGATGTCGTTGGGAACGATGCCTGTAGGACTGTTCGGGAGAAAAAAGCACTTCGGCCTCTTGCTTTGAATAGTATTCCAACGGCTCGAAACGATCGGAAGAGTATGAATTTATAAGTGTAAATGTTGTGTTGGTTACTAGGGCTATTTTATCGGGTTTTAAATACTGAACGGCTGTGAGCATATTTATGGGTCGAAGCTGTAATCCTCCACGCGCACCAACTGTAAAAAGCGACAACAAAACCACAGCTCCAATCGACTGAAAGCCAAGATCTTTCCATGTGAATCGATTTTCGTATTTATCTGTCTTACGACCCGGATAGAGCTTATAAAGCATTACCGAAACAAAAACCCACAGCAATACAACGTACCAATAATCAAAGATGAATGTTGGGATTAAACTCCAAACATCCCCACTTTCTTGAGCTAAATAAAACAGATCAAAGGTCGAACGTTTGTTGATAAATGAGAAATATTTAATGTCGCCAATATTAAACAGCAGAAAAAGCGAATTAACAAAAACAAAAAGAAAAAGCTGAATTTTCTGAACATACGTATTACTAGTCCAGTTCCCTGGCAAGACATGCAATACAATAAAAACAGCGTTTGTATATATTATGGCCGACAAGTCGAACCGAATACCCGCAATAAATGCAATTACTATTTGACCAATTTCAAGTTGGAAATAATGGAGATTGAATATTAAAAAGGCAAAGCGCACAAAAACATATGCGGCTATTAGCAATAAAAGTCGTAAACAGAGTAGTTTTTGGGTTCGTAAATAATTTCTCATTCCAGAATAATCCTAATGGTTGTCCGCTTTTGCACCTCATATTTGTGTAAGATTTTGAAAATCAATTATCTTACCACAACCCTAAAGGGAGTAAATGATTTTCTTCACGCCCTTTAAGGCTGGGATTAATAAAGAAAATCAAATTTCAATTTAGGTGTTAAAACGGTTAAACATATAATCTTACTTCCGTGAATTTACAGAATCAATCTTAAAATCATGCTTAATGTTCATTGCTTTAACAATTTTTCGAGGAACATCAATATTATCATAAAATCCGGCAAACAATTCCGAATTAACTCCCGACGCAAACACTCCGGTAACAATGGATGTATGCGATGTGGTTGTCCAGCCTATTCCCGCTTTATGGTTTAAAATTGTTACTGCTACCGAAGCAAACTCAAAACTATTAAACTCCGGGTCTTTCGTTTTTTTGTTCACAAACACATTTTGAAAAGATTGTTTAATCTGCTCAATTTCAGCTTTATCCAAAACAAGAGCCTCTTTTCCAAAACCCAAATAATGATTCAACGTATCCAAAACCTCATTAAATAAGGCATTGTCCTTTTTAATCTTATAATAATTATTAAATACAAGAGCCAAACTATCGATCGAAACTCGCTGATTTTTCAACAATGACGGGTTACTCTGATATTTCGTGTCTGCAAATCCAAGCCCCAATCCACCAGTTTCGTGATCCGAACAAACAACAATTAACGTATTTTCCGGATGTTTTTTATAGAACTCTATGGCAACACCTATTGCATCGTCAAAGGCCAAAACGTCGTGAACTAAAGTTGCTGCATCGTTGGAATGACTAGCCCAATCGATTTTACCACCCTCCACCATCATAAAGAACCCTTTTGGATTATCGAGCAATTCAATGGATTTTTCTACAATTTGCCCTAAAGTTAAGTCATCCTTATTTCTATCAATATCATACGGCATATTTGCAGAAGCATCTATACGACCATGAATAAATTGAACAGGTTCGTTTTTATTTGAATACTTTAAAAAGTCATCATTTTTACTAATCACTTGAACGCCTTTCTCCCGTGCCAGCATGGTCAAAGACTCTTTATCGTTGCTTTTGCCTTTGTCATAATGAAATCCTCCACCGCCCAAAAAGTCGTAGCCGACATCCAATCCTTGCATTCCTATGTCGTAATAATCTTTCCGACTAGGCACATTAGCATAAAAAACAGCTGGAGTAGCATGATTAATTGAAACGGTACTCATTATTCCGACCTTATACCCCAACGATTTAATTGTTTTTGCAATCGAATTTAAAGGAATACTCTTCGTTTCGTCCATTCCAATTGTATTCACTGAGGTTTTAAACCCAGTAGAAAGTGCTGTTCCAGCAGCGGCACTTCCGGTTATTAAACGATTTTGACAATGTGTTTTCGATAAGCCTAAATGCTCCATGGAGAACATATTTAATCTAGTTTGGGAATAGTCGCCATCGGACATTTCCGCCAAATAGTTCTCTGCCAAATGGACGTGAGCCAAACCCATTCCATCGCCAATAAAATAGAATACATACTTCGCCTCCTTGGGCTTAAAATTTGATTTACAACCAATTAGAGCAATAACTACTGCTAAACCTATAAAAATTATTCGCTTGTTCATATTTAATAAATTAAAACTTCGACAACAGCTATAAATATTTTGTGTGATCTACGACCCGTAAACCTTACACTTCACATCATCCAGTTTGACCCGAAAAACAGAAACATTGTTAACCGCAGGTGCGTTGTAAGAAAATTTAATATCTGTAAATTTTGCCATAACCAAATTCAGTGCATTTACTTTTTCATCATACTCTTCAACCATCTCAACACTTCCCTGAATACTAACGCTTCGATAATTTAATCCATAGGAACAAGCCACCGATTTGTCTTGAAAAAAGAGATTATGATCAGCACTCAACATTATTGATACGTTCGGATTTTTCCGCAATGCGTCCATTTTTTTCCCTTTGGAGTCCCCATGTAAATATAAATAACCATCTTGATAACCAAAATTCATAATTACGACGTATGGATTTCCGTCAACATCGATCATTGCCAAACTGCATGTATTGGCTTTATTGATTACCTCTTCAATTCCTTCCTGTTTGGTTACCCAAGTAGTTTTTCGCATATTAACTAAATTTACTCAATTAAAACTCATTCCGGTTTTTTATGACGCAAGTAGACTCGTTGACCTACAAGCAGTTCTTGATCCGAAGTCATACGATTCAGTTTATATAAACGTTTTAACCGTACTCCATATTTCTGTGATATCGACCATAAAGTTTCACCTTCAGCAACAATATGGTGTTTAAAATTCTTCTCCGCCTTGCGCCTTTTAGGTTGCAAATAAATGATCTGACCGGGCACTATTTCCGCTGACATTTCACGCGAAATATCATTATATCGATATAATTCCCAAGGCATTTTATTGTGTGTTTCAATTAAACTGCCCCAGGTATCTCCACTTTGAACCACAATATAATCAACATTATTAATTTGTCCTCCTTTAAGACCATGAAGATCGATGACCGTAGCCTCAGGAGAATAAATAACACTTTCGTTGGACGTTTTACGCATCTCTTTTTTCTTTTTATCCGATGCTTTAGACGCTACTGCCAACCGTCCGGGATTGGCAACCCGATCGTATTGGTACAGTTGGTATGACTCAATAATCCGAATCAATTTTTGATCATAGCTTCGATCGGTGGCATATCCGGCTGATCTCAACCCTTTGCACCATCCTTTATAATCCGTTTTGTCCAACTCAAACAGAAAAGAGTATCGTTCTCGTAAGGCCAAAAAATCGCTGTGATCGCGAAAAGACTCTTCTGGCGAGCGATAGGCTCGAAAACACTCTCCAGTATGATTATCATCATGGAAAACCTTTTCGCCACTCCAACCAGAATGACATTTAATTCCAAAATGATTATTTGAAGCTTTGGCTAGCTCACTATTTCCACCATTGGATTCAACAATTCCTTGTGCCAACGTTATGGAGGCCAGAACTCCTGTTCTTTCCATCTCTTCAATAGCAATATCCTTATACATTAAAATATACTCTTCGCGCAAAATCTTTTGCCCCTGAAGCGTACTAAATCCAAAAATAATGAATAAAACGAAGATTAATCTATATTCCATTTTCTTGTGTTTCCCCTGTTTTATCATCCATAATTGCCCTACTTATCACTATTTATAGTATTTTTGTATTCGAACGGTACAGATGAGATTATTATGCAAAGATACTTTTTATACTGTAATCTTTCTTATGATTAAATTATTTTTCCCGAATCGATTAAAAATCACCATTTAGACATAAAAAATGAAGAAATTAGAAATCACATCCAAGATAACGGAATATCAAAGCAGTGCTGCTCTTGGTGAAGCATATGCAAATCTCTGTAAGCAAGCGTTAGAAGTTGCGTCTAAAGCCTACGCTCCATATAGTAATTTCCAAGTAGGTGCCGCTCTTTTATTATCAAATGGCGAAGTAATTACGGGAAACAATCAGGAAAACGCAGCCTATCCAAGTGGGCTTTGTGCTGAACGTGTAGCGATCTTTTACGCCAATGCATCTTATCCTAACGAATCGGTTGAAGCTATTGCTATTACAGCAATCCAAAACGGAGCACAGATTCCAGAGCCCATCTCTCCATGCGGAAGTTGCCGACAAGTTTTAGCGGAGACTCAATTTAGATACAAAAATAAGATGAAGGTTATTATGCATGCAAAAAACAAAACATGGATAATTGACAATAGCAATGACCTATTACCTTTATCTTTTTCGCAAGACGATTTGGCCACCAAGTAAGAATCTATATTCCCAAAATTAAAAGAGAATCCTTATTTAAAATTCGGGAACAATGTAGCTTCAACTATTTCGCATATAATATGTCCCATTAAAATATGTGATTCTTGAATACGTGGAGTATCCACCGATGGCACATTTAACAGCACATCGGAGACACTTCGCATTTCCCCTCCAGTTGCTCCAGTTAGGGATATTACCTTCATTCCCGACTTTTTGGCTCTATCAATGGCTTTTAAAATATTTGCCGAATTGCCTGAAGTGCTTATGGCAATGAGAATATCGCCCTCCTGTCCCATGGCTTGTATATAACGCGCAAACACCTCATTATAAGAATAGTCATTTGCTACAGCAGTCATATATGACGTGTTTACATGAGCCGCTTCTGCGGCTAATGGTGGGCGATCGTAATAAAATCGGCCCGACAATTCGGCGGCAATGTGTTGTGCGTCAGCGGCAGATCCTCCATTTCCACACAAAAGCACTTTCTTTTGTTTTCTATATGCATCAATTATTAAATCGCAAGCCTCTTTTATTGAAGCTATTAAATCATCGTTTTCTAAAATATGTTGTTTAACTTCAATTGATTTTCTAATCGTATTTTTGATCATAAGTCCTATCTTTTTGACACTACAAAATTATATCTTTTCTATGCTCTCATACAATTTAAAGACCGTTTTCGCCATTTTGTCCCAAGAATACTTCTTTTTCTCATCTAATATTCCTGTGATAAAACCATTGTGTGTTTTATTGGTGTAAAAATCAACCAAGGCATTGGCAATTGCCTTGGAGTCAACATCTACAACGTAACCAACTTTTCCGTGTGGAACAATTTCCCCCAGTCCCCCAACATTAGTAACAATCATAGGTTTTTCAAAATGATAGGCAATTTGTGTCACCCCGCTTTGTGTTGCATTTTTATAGGGTTGAACAACAATATCGCATGCGCCAAAATATCGATTCACCTCTGTATCAGGAATAAAGGCTGGAAAAACATGAACACGATCTTCAATATTAAGGGCTTTAATTTGATTGTAATATTTCTCACTACTGGAATAAAATTCTCCGGCAACTATTAACTTAACTCCCAACTCCTTAAGTCGTTGATCAGCAAAAGCATCAAGTAAAAGATCCAAACCCTTATAATCGCGTATTAGACCAAAGAATAGTACATACTTAAATGCCGGGGACAATCCAATCTTATCAAGAGCATCATTTTTATTAATAAACGTCCCAAAATTATCGTACAATGGATGTGGACTTATAGCTATAGGCTTAAATGCCTCAAAGGTTTTCAGATCCTCCAAGACCTTATTAGACATTACAACGAATCCTTGAACGCTTTTAACAAACCATTTTGTAAATATTTTATCCCCAATTCGTGGTTCGTGGGGTTTTGCATTGTGGATTACTGATAAAAGTATCGAATGTTTATTTTTTCGAATTATTCGTGCTATTGAACCAAAACAAGGTCCCATAAATGGGAGCCAAAATGGGATAATAACAAAATCGTAACGTATTTTTTTAATGCGTCGACCTACTTTTAGCCAGTTAAAAGGGTTTATGGAATTAATGGAACGTCGGATTTCAACGTCGCCTTGGTACTCCCAATTAGCTAATTGAGTTTTTCCTGGAAAAAGAATGGACGGGTATTGCAGAGTAAATGTCTCAATTTCAACATTATGTCCCTCTTCCACTAAAGAAAGAGCCAATCGCTCATTATATACCGCCATCCCTCCACGATATGGCCAAGCAGTTCCAACGATTAAAATTTTTGCCATATTAAAAAAAATAATTTTCTAATTATTGTTCCTTCTCTTGATTTGCAATTTCACGCTCACTTTCAGTGTATGGAAATACATCTAACACTCGTGTCACTCCTATGGAATCAATATCCCATTCAATCATTAGCGTCGATTGACTATCTTTCAGATTACTTAATGCTTCTGTTAAATCGGTTCCTGCCACATAAATCACATGACCCGTTTTCTTCTCCTTACCCGATTTCTCATCAACATCAATATAAACGACCCGTGATTTATACCATTTGATATCTTCTAAATCTGAGAAAACAATTTCGTCAATTTTTGCCTTTCTAATTCCGGAAACAATAAAACTATATGGAATTTCATCGGTTAAAATTTTATGTACACGGGCTTCAGCTTCGGTAAAAGAAATAGCATCCACCAAATAACCTTCACTAACAGATTTTGATTTCCCGTACTCATCTGTCATATCATACTTTATTTTGCACTCAAACCAAGTTGTCATATAAGAAATATAAAATAAGCCCGACATTTATTGCCGGGCTTTGGATTAATAAATGAACTCTATTTTAAAATAATAGTTTTGCTAAGTCTGCGACTCTACACGAATATCCCCATTCGTTATCGTACCACGATACAACTTTTATCATTTTACCAGACACCATAGTTAATTCAGAATCAAATATTGAGCTGTGTGTATTATGAATAATATCACAAGAAACGATCGGGTCTTCGGTGTATTCTACAATTCCTTTCATTGGACCTTCGGCCGCTTTTTTCACCGCTGCGTTAATTTCATCGCGGGTAGCTTCTTTTTTCAAAACACAGGTGAAATCACATAACGATCCAGTTGGAGTGGGAACGCGCACAGCCATTCCATCAATTTTGCCTTTCAGATCAGGAATAATTTTTCCTACTGCTTTAGCTGCACCAGTGGTAGTAGGAATTTGAGAGACAGCCGCTGAACGAGCTCTACGCAAGTCAGAGTGAGGACCATCTAATATCACTTGGTCGTTTGTGTACGCATGAATGGTATTCATGAACCCTTGTTCAATACCGAAATTGTCGTGTAAGATCTTTGCAATGGGTGCCAAACAATTTGTGGTACATGAAGCGTTTGAAATGCATTGATCTTCGGCCTTTAAATCATCATTATTAACGCCTAAAACTATCATTCTATCAATTGCATCAGAGGCTGGGACAGTAAGAATTACTTTTTTAGCTCCTGCTTTTAAGTGATCTCCGTATCCGCCTTTGGCACTCTCTTTAGCTCTGAAAATTCCTGTAGCTTCAATAACAACATCTGGAATTTGACTCCATTTAATTAAAGCGGGAGACCGATCTGCGGTAACTGCTATTTTAGTTCCGTTAACAATAATATTTTGTTCGTCAAAATCAACACTTCCATTAAACTTACCTTGTGTTGAGTCATATTTTAACAAGTGTGCAAGGGTTTTAGTACTTGTAAGATCATTAATCCCTACAATCTCAAAACCGCCTTGTTCCAGCATAATTTTAAATACGTTACGACCTATTCGTCCGAATCCGTTAATACCTACTTTTATTGATGCCATAATTGCTGTTTATGTTAGTTTATAAGAAAGCAAATTTACGGATAATTTTTCAATAACCAAATAACAAAAAAATCAAACTTATTATTAAATACTAGGAGTAGCAAAAGTGCTAAGTGTTATAAAACAGAAGAGGCAACCATTTTTTTGGTTGCCTCCGCTCTATCTTAACATTGAAAAGTTTATTGTTTTAACAATCGTGTAGATTGTGTTTTTGAGCCATCTGTACAGTGTACAATATAGGTTCCGATTAAAAATTCGTCAACAGGAATAGTAACCACATGACTACCGGCCTCTACTCTACCCGTAGTAGTTGAATAAACCAACTTACCAGTGAGATCAAATATTCGAATGTCAACCGTTGTTCGTTCCGTAACTACCACATTTACATAAGCAACTTCTTGCGCTGGATTAGGATAAACCTTAACCCCTAGAGTAGAACTTGTAGTTATACCGTTTGGATAATCTGGATTATCAATACCAACAATTGTATATCTATGAGCAGTATCAACAAATACACCTCGACCGTGAGTAGCTATTACAAAATCTCCCATTGTATATGCACCACTTAGACGTGTTGGTCGTCTATATTGACGGATATCAAATACAGGATAATGACCTAAACCTTGATTACCTTCAGTCCACACAACGTTAGCTCCAAGATAATTATCCGTTACAAAAACACCATTATCTGTACCTACTAATAGCTGATTTGGGTTATTTGGATTTGAATTTACACATGCAGTATAAACTGGCATAGGTGGCAAATTACCCTGAATGGGAACAAAATTAACGTTAAAATCTGTACTAGCGGTAGTTGCTGCATTGGCTGCTACATACACAAAATCATCATTTCCATATTGTCCCATAGTTACAATAAGCGCTTCCGGATTATGTGGATCAACTGCTAAATCTGTAATATAACGTCCTGATATTTTACCAAGAGTTTTAATTTGTGTTAAACGATCACTTGTATCAGATACGTTATTATCAAAAGCCTGAAAAGATAAATGTCCGGGCTCTGAGCAAGCGTGAAGATTAGCAATTCGATAAATGCAAGCTTTTCCTTCATGATCAGGTTCAGTAGCACCATACGCTATATCTCCATCTGAAGAAAACTCAACTGCAACAAATCTTGTAGCGGTAGTTGAAGTTGGTAATTTCTCATAAAGTATTTTATTGAAAATATCCGACCACTCAAATCGCAACATTGGACTTTGAAAGTTAAATACTTTTCGAGTAAACCATATTCTATCTGACATCCCGAACAACATAGTCGCTTGGAAAGGGTCGGCGTATGCAATTTCATCTCCCGCCTCATATTTTGTGTCTCCAGAATACCAATTTAAATATTGACCCGATATGTTTGCTGATTCGACTCTATACCAAGTTGAATCGTCATAATCCCTAATAGTAACAACACGAGAAGTATCATGGCGAATATATCGATAATCATCAGTTTCCCATGTCGCCATTGGAGCTAACCAAGAAGCATTCCCTGCAGCCCAAGCATCATTATCTGAACTCCAAGATTGTTTTGACATCATAAATGAAGACCAAAAATGCTGATAATCAACACCATAAGTGTTGCTTTTTTGCATATTTCCATATTGAGATTCAAAAGTAAACACTTCAGGGCTTATTTTTGAAAACGCACAATCCATACCATCACCACCATAAACTTTAACTGCATTCTGCTGCTGAGAACCTGGTAAAGTATAATTCATCAACAGAGTTCCATTATCCTGGGTTCCCCCAACAATATGTCCTTCTGAATTAATATCGGCACGATAAAATTGAGTCACATTATAATACGTGTTTAAAGCTCTGTTTCCTGTTGGTGAACGTCTAAAAATACCACCATCAGTACCAATGTATAGAGTTATATTACTTCCCTGACCATAAAAATCAAAGGTGTGAATATCGGCGTGTATGTATAACGGATCAGTTTCGGGAAAACTCCAATAAGAAATTTTATTCCACTCAAATACGGACTGTCCTGGAGCTCCTATCCCTGCATACATATCAATACCACCTAAAAGCACATGATCGGGAGTAATCGCTTTTAATGCATGGTCATAGATTCCTTGTTTGTTTGCCCCAAATGGTTTAAATTCAGTGCTACCCCCATAACCAACTTGATCCCAATCAACGCCATAATTAGAAGAGCGATAAACACCTTCTAATTGACCTGTAGAATCAGCGATTGAGACAAAAACATACTTTGGATTACTAACCAAGAAATCAATCACATAGCGTCCTCTCATTTCTGGCACTTTATTATCAACTTTAAGTCCGCTAACCGCTACAAATGATGATGCACCTGATGCTCTACGATATGTTTTGTGACCAACACATGCTAAAGCTGTGCCATCACTACCGTAAGCTACATCCCAAGCGCTTCCTTCCACATTGATTGCTTTAACCCAAGTTTCTCCTCCATCGGTTGTTTCGAAAATCCCTGTTAAGGTAGCAGCTAGGATAGTTCCATTATCTGTGGGATGAGCGGCTATTCGTCGCACCCCGTAGAAATCGGATGAGTTTTGTGGAGCTGTTGCACTAAAACGTGTAAATGTTTCTCCATCTTGCTTAAATATTCCACCACCCATAATCATAGGGGTGGCTTGATTATTCCCAACAAAATTCGAGAAAGCCTCTCCTGTACCAAAGTAGATAGTACCATCAGCGCCTTGAGTAATAGAAGTTACTGAATGTGGAGTGAAGCCACTAGGCACACTATAATCCACTTTCATCCAGTATTGTCCACTTGTTTCAGACTTCCAGATACCTCCGGCAACTGCACCAGCCCAAATAATATTGGTGTTTTCTTTATCTATTAAGATAGAACGAGTACGACCACCAATATTATTTGGACCTTTTTCTGCCCAATTATAATCTTGATGAAAGTCTAGCTTTGATTCCATCAGTTTTAGGCCAGCTTCAGCTTTCTGAAGATGTTCCGGCTCTATGGATTTAGTATGCTGATTTGCTTTCACATTATGAAGCCATTCGACATACCCTGATGATGAATACAACTCTTGCACAGCTTCACGAGGAACATATGAACGCTCATATGTAGTTGTAAGTGAGGTTGTGAGGATTATTCCCCCGGCGATTGTTGCCGCTAAAAAAATTAGTAGTTGTTTAGTTCTCATAAACATTTGATTTATTGTCTAATAATATATTCACAAAATTGCGTGGCAAGATAGAAATTATTTTGCAAAATTTAAAATATCGTCCCTCTTTCGTTAATAAAATGTTAAAAAAGGCTCGATATAATTTCATTGTAAATTTCCTACCATTTTAATCCAAAAAAACATTTATGGTTAATATAAATTAAATTGGATTAAAAATAGCCGATAAAAGTATTAATTAACTAACAGGATTCTCGACCTGTACCTCAGAATATGCTGGACAATCAACTGACTTACACGAACTAAGAGCAACAGCCAACAATACAATGATTCCAAAGATGAGCAAATTTCTTTTCATAATTTAACGTTTTGTACAATTCTCACATTTCAAACCTCAAATATAAGACATCCATCTTAAATTAAACCCCTATTATTAGAGTATTTTATAATAAAACAGATTTTTTTTCGTATAAATTATTCTATTCAATTCATTTTCAGTATTTAGTTAATGTTTTACTTTTAGTTTTTGTGGTGGTGGTTAATTGAAGCCAAAGCATTAATTTAGTTTTCGTAATTTATATTCAAATTCTTATTCTATTATATTAAGGATTCGTTATCGGTTTCATTAAATTTGCAAAAACTATAAACACACACGAAATGAAAAATTCAATATTTAGTCATCGCTCGATTCGAAAATTCAAATCAAAAGGAATTGGCGAAGCAACATTGAGGAAAATAATTAATGCGGGAATACGAGCCTCAAATACGGGAAACATGCAAGTTTACAGCATAATTGTCACACAAGATCCCATAATTAGGGAACAACTTTGGGATCAGGTACACTTTAAACAAAACATGGTAAAACAAGCACCCGTTCATGTGACGTTTTGCGTTGACGTAAATCGCTTTCATAAATGGTGCGAAATAAGCAATACGGAAATCTCCTATGATAATTTTCTATGGTTTATTAATGGGAGTGTCGATGCAGTATTGGCATCACAAAACACCACACTCGAAGCCGAAAACGAAGGCTTAGGAGTATGTTATTTAGGAACGGTAACTTACAACGCTGATAAAGTGATACAGATTCTTGATCTGCCCAAAGGCGTTATACCAATCACTGCTATTGTAATGGGATACCCAGATGAGGATCCTGACTTAACTGACCGGCTGCCATATGAAGGGGTTGTTCACATGGAAAAATACCAGGATTACTCCCTTGAAGCAATTAAGAATATACACAAAGAGAAGGAAGAGTCGGAATTTTATAAAAACATCGTTGCCGAAAACAATGTTCCAAATCTAGCAACCGTATTTACAGAGAAACGATATAAGAAACAGGATAACATTCATATGAGTAATGCATTCCTTACAGTTTTAAAAGATCAAGGCTTTTTTAATCAATAAACTAGAAATTACACACTAAGCTTTATGTTAAAGTTTCAAGCCCTAATTCCTACATTCAGTTTAGTGTGTATTTTGCTGTTACTCTATAATCCGTGTAAAGGCCAAGTACAAGCTTCACCATTAGTTGATACAGTTGCACAAGACTCATTACTGCAAAAGGAAGAACCGTTTATAAATATTGAAATAAACAAACAACTCCGTCAGCTTTTACGAGAGGGATATATGGAATCATCGGTCGATTTTGTTAACAAAAAGTCTCCTACTCTATTTACTGGTTCGCGTTATAAATGGGGCGTGATATCGTGCAACGATTCGACATTAAAGAAGAACAAAGCATTACAAAAGATTCAATTTAAAAATGCAGATGTATTAAAACTAGAGGCGATTCTAATTGACATCGTTAAAAACAAAACATCGTCGGGTTATCCGTTCTACGCCATAGAAATTAAGCATGAAATTAAAAAAGACAATTCCATAGACTTGGAGATCATTTCTCAAGGCAAGACGGATGAGATAAGAATTGACACCATTGTTTTTTCATCAGACCTAAAAATCAAACATGGTTTTGTGAAAAACTATTTAGGTTTGCATATTGGGGATAAATACAACTTACAAACAATGAAGGAAATTCAAGAGAGTATAACTCGACTGCCATTTCTATCTTTAACTTCCCCAATTACAAGTCGATTTTCCACAAGTGGTGCTATCCTAGAAATGCCAATAAAAGCAAAGACAACGGGTTCTTTTGGTGGCGTACTTGGTTTCTCAAATGATCAAGCCACAGATAAAATCAAAATAACAGGCGATATCAATCTCAAACTCACAAATGCATTAAAACAAGGAGAATCAATCTCTCTTTTATGGAATAAAACTGAAAAAGAAAGTCAATATTTGGTTGCTGAAGTGGAACTGCCATATATTTTCAATTCCCCCTTTGGTGTCTTCAGCGACATTGATTTACAAAAAATCGACACAACCGAACTCCGATTAAAAAACAGTTTAATGGCTATATACCATCTCAAAGGTTTAAATCAATTCAGAGTAGGTGTAAACAATCAGTCGCAGCGATATTTGGGGAGTCAGGATACGAACCATTTTGACACGAAAATCTTTTTGTATCAAATTGGATTGTTGATCAACAAGCTTGATCACATAACACTTCCAAATAAAGGGATTAAATTTCATGGGAATATTGAAGCAGGGAATCGTCAAGCAAACGACTCGTTGGAACAAAAAGAGAATTTATATAAACTAAAGAATACATTATCCATCTATTCGAAAGTTTCCACAAACAGTTCAATCCATACCGCCATGGCAATGGGAATTATTAAAAGTAACAAGAAGTTATGGGAAGGCGAGTTATTCCAACTCGGTGGGCACAATACATTTAGAGGATTTGATGAGAAATCAATTCAAGCAAATCAATACTTTTACGTAACGCTTGAATATCAATACAGGTTAGAAAAAGAGAGCCGTATATTTTCTTTTCTCCAGTCGGGGAAATATTGGGTTAATACGATTTCACAAAATCGCAATAGTGTAATAGCATCGGGCGGAGTTGGTGCTATAATCGATAGTGGGGTTGGAGTGTTTTCTATTATTTATGCTTTGGGCTACGATTCAAATCAAAAATTCAAGTTTCAGAATTCGAAGATTCATTTTGGTTATCTAGCAAAGTTTTAAGCAAAAAAAAAGCGAAGATTGCTCTTCGCTTTTTTTATAATGTTTTAAACATTATGCTGGAGAGATTGCCTCTACAGGACAAACTTCTGCACAAGAACCACAATCGGTACATGCAACAGCGTCAATTACGTAGATATCACCTTCAGAAATCGCATCCACTGGACATTCTGAAATACATG
>JAQVXQ010000074.1:0-1734 GCA_028709085.1 Salinivirgaceae bacterium
CTAATATGCCTTTAACATATACAATTGCAGCAGGTGATTTTAATGCTGACGGCAATTTTACAGGATTATCACAAGGCGATTATATTGTAACTATAACTGATGCTAGTGGATGTCCTCAGGCAGTGACAGGTACTCTTACCGTTAACCAGCCTTCGCCTGGTCCTTTTACCCACGATAGTACATTTGTTCAACATGTAATCTGTCATGGTGGTAACGACGGAGTTGTACGTATGTATGTTTCAGGAGGAACCCTTCCTTATGAGTTTAGAATGACTTCACCTGTTCTCGGAGCTTGGCAGAGTAGCAATGAATTCTCTGGTTTATCGGGAGGTTCCTATGAATTTGAAATGCGCGATGCCACTGGAACCCCTGTACATGAAACAGGAAAAACAAATATAATTGATCCAACACAACTTGTAATTAACAATATTACACGAGATCATAATACTTGCGATTATGATTTAGGAGGTGAGATTACGATTACTGCTTCAGGAGGACACTCTCCTTTATCATACAGTATTAATAACGGTGGTGATTACTACTCTACCAATGAGTTCTTAAATTTACCAAATGGAACTTATAATATTAAAGTGAAAGATAATTTGGGCTGTATTGTTTCAAGTACCCCACAAATCATTTCGTCCATGAGTAACGGTTTACTTGTGTCTGGTGTAGTTATAACCCACATTACTTCGTGTTATGGAGAGGTTGAAGGGGAATTGGAAATAGCAGCCAGTGGAGGTTTTGGAAATTATATCTATTCTATCAATGGAACAGATTATTTTTCTAATGGGGGCGATTTTGCTCCACTTGCAAGCGGGACGTATCCTGTTAGTGTACAAGACGATATGGGTTGTCAGGCAAGTTGGCCAGATGTAACAATAAATCAGCCAGATGAAATTGTATTCTCAACTTCTGAGGCACACGTTACAGGATGTCATGGAGACAACACTGGGTCAATAACAATAAATGCTGTTGGGGGAACAGGAAGTTTGTCCTACTCTATTGATGGAGGGTCTGTATTTCAGGCTGGAAATGTTTTTGCTGGATTAGTTGCTGGAACATATAATATAATTGTTAAGGATGACAACGATTGTCAAAAAACAGGATCGGTTGAGATTACACAACCTGATTTAATCTCCATTACAAGTGAGACTTTTACTCAGATTACATGTAATGGATTGAATGATGGTACAGTCACCATTGAAGCAACAGGAGGAACCGCTCCTTTAACTTATACTATCACTGGCGGAGTTTCCAATAATACAGGTGTTTTTGCGAATTTATCCGCAGGAACATACCAAGTGAGTGTGACTGATGTAAATGCTTGTGCAGCAGTGCAAAGTTCCCCATTTGTAATAACTAATCCTAATGCCATCAGCATAACAAATGAAGTTTATACTGATATTACTTGCAATGGTCTTGCCAATGGCTCAATTACAATTGCGGGTGCCGGTGGAACAGGGGTTTTAACATATACAATAACCGGAGGAGCATCTAATACTACTGGTGTATTTACAGACCTTTCAGCAGGTAATTATCAGGTAACCGTAAGCGATGTAAATGGTTGCCCAGAGGCAATAAGTTTAAACTACACCATAAGTAACCCAGATGTAATAAGCATCACTGGCGAATCTTATACCGATATTACATGTAATGGACTTGATAACGGTACAGTTACAGTCACAGCAACTGGAGGAACTGCCCCATTAACCTATACTATTACTGGAGGAA
>JAQVXQ010000074.1:1834-15582 GCA_028709085.1 Salinivirgaceae bacterium
ATATAACATGTAATAATGCGAACAATGGAACAGTAACCGTTACGGCAACTGGAGGAACAGCCCCATTAACCTATACCATTACCGGAGGAACATCCAATGTTACAGGAGCGTTTACAAATCTTTCAGCGGGAACTTACCAAGTTACCATAAGCGATGCAAACAGTTGTCCAACCGTAGTAAGTGCTTCATTTACGATTGTTAATCCAGCTGCTATAACTATTAGCAGTCAAGGATTTACCGACATCACATGCCACAATGCGAACGATGGAACCGTAACCGTAGTCGGTGCAGGAGGAACTGCACCATTAACATATACCATTACTGGCGGAGCATTCAACGCAACAGGTCTGTTTACAAATCTTATAGCGGGTAATTATGCAGTAACCGTGAGCGATGCCAATGGTTGTCCAACAGCCGTTAGCTCAACGTTTACAATCGTTAATCCGGATGGAATAACCATTACCAATGAAACATCAACGGACTTAACATGTAATGATTCTGACGATGGAACAATCACGATTACCACAGCAGGCGGAACCCTTCCACTTACCTACAGTATAAATGGCGGTTATTCATCGAACAACGATGGCGTATTTACCGGCCTAGCAGCAGGAACATATCAAGTTTCCGTAACCGACTTGAACAATTGTCCAGCAGTAATGAGCTCACCTATAATCATTAACAATCCAGACGCAATTAGCATTACCAGCGAAGCATTTACACATATAACATGTAATAATGCGAACAATGGAACAGTAACCGTTACGGCAACTGGAGGAACAGCCCCATTAACCTATACCATTACCGGAGGAACATCCAATGTTACAGGAGCGTTTACAAATCTTTCAGCAGGAACTTACCAAGTTTCTGTAACGGATGTAAATAATTGTGCTCAGGCTGTGAGTTCTTCAATTGAAATTCTTGATCCAGCGGTTATATCAGTCCTAAGTGCAACTTCATCGGATATCTCATGTAATGGTTTAACGGATGGTAGCATTAATGTCCAGGCTGCCGGAGGAACAGTTCCTTACACATATACTATTAACGGAGGATATCCTGCAAATAATGATGGCGATTTTAGCGGTTTAAGTGCAGGAATATATATTGTTTCTGTTACCGACGCAAACGGTTGTCCTGAAGCCACAACAGCTTCACTTACGATTATAGATCCCGCTGTAATTAGCATTGATACTGAAAATGCTACCGATATTACTTGTAATAATGAAAATGATGGTACAAT
Organism: Salinivirgaceae bacterium; assembly: GCA_028709085.1. Taxonomy (GTDB): domain Bacteria; phylum Bacteroidota; class Bacteroidia; order Bacteroidales; family Salinivirgaceae; genus JAAYQU01. The sequence continues at coordinate 3,075 of JAQVXQ010000074.1, forward strand.
TACCATCGTTGCAAGCGGTGGAACCGGAACATTAGTTTACGCTATTAACGGTATTGCCACTCAAAACAGTCCAGGTCTATTTACGGATCTTGCCGAAGGAACATATCAAGTATCGGTTACCGACGCAAATAGTTGCGGCCCAATACTCAGCGCAGTCTTTACGATTACAAATCCCCCTGCATTATCTATCGACAGCGAAGATGCAACTGACCTACTTTGTTTTGGTGCAGGCAATACGGGTAAAATTGAGATTGTAGCCAGTGGAGGAACAGGCGACCTAACGTATGATATAGGAAATGGAACGCCTCAAGTGAATGATGGTCTTTTCGTAGCTCTTGGCGTAGGAAACTATCAAGTTACCATTACCGATGACGAAGGATGTTTCATTACAAGTAATGTTTTACCAATTACCGAACCCGATCCTTTGGTTGTAACAACAATTGATTCACTATACTCATGTGGTAGTTTACCAGTTATTGAGGCTGATGTAATTGCATTGCCAGATGCACCAGGCGGAACTCCGGTAACATACACATCAATAATTCATCATACTGATTTTGCTCCTGGAGCAACCGTTCAGTCTGTCGATGATATAGAATCCATAGCATTAAATTTAGAACACTCTTATACTGGTGACTTAACAATGCGTTTAGTATGTCCTGATGGAAAGTCCTTAATGTTAAATTATCAAAGAGGCGGTGCTGCTTATCTGGGAGAACCTGTGTTAAATGATAATGCAGCAGCTGTTGCTGGAATAGGCTACAGTTATATTTTTACAAATGACGCAACTAAATCAATGACCTCTAGTTTTTGGAGTTATCGTAATTACACCGATCCAAATGGGGTAGAGAAAATGAATTGGCCTTATTTTGAAGCAGGTGCATATGCACCCCAAGGGACCTATTCCGATTTAGTGGGATGTCCTCTTAATGGTGATTGGACATTAGAAGTTACTGATAATAATGCGTGGGACAACGGATTCCTTTTCAAATGGAACCTCAATTTTGCACCGAGCACATTCCCCATGGGATATTGCAATGGTATGGCAACCGTGGGAGCAACCGGCGGAACCGGCGATTACACATACTTATGGAGTACCGGGAACACAACCAACACCATAACCAATTTATGTGCTGACACTTACACCGTTACTGTTACCGATGAAAATGGTTGTGCAACAATCCACGATGTGGTGATCGAAGATGTAAACATTCAAATGGAAATTACCGACACCACGCATGTTCTTTGTGCTGGATATTCAACTGGCGAAGTTACCGTTGCTGCAAGTGGCGGAAATGCTCCTTACAATTACGTATGGAATAACGGAACCAATGGGGATACTAACGTTGGCTTGGATGCCGGAATGTACTATGTAACCATTACCGACAACAATCTTTGTGAACACTACGACTCTGTTGAAATTAAAACGTTAAATGATTTAAAAGTTACATTCTCTGATATTACAAACGCGCAATGTAATGTTGCTAACGGTGGTAATCATGCGGGATCTGCTAAAGCAACTGGATCCGACGGAGTGGGGGGTTACTACTACGAATGGTCGTCAGGCGAAACAACAGCAACCGCTACTAATTTGGTTGTGGGAATGAACTACATTACCGTAACCGACGATGCCAACTGTACAAAAATTGATAGCGTTGAGATTACTGAACCTGCCATACTGGAAATAACTTCTGTAGTTATCGATAGCGTTTCTTGTTATGGTGGCACTGATGGTGATATTACACTAACCGTTGCTGGAGGAACAGGAAGTAATACAATACGATGGTTTAATAGTCTAAATCCGGGGGTTCAAATTGGCGCAGGATTAGTATTCAATTTCCGTCCAGTGGGCAACTATATTGTACGCATTAACGATGTTAACGGCTGTACAATTCCAGACTCAGTGATTACCATCGAACAACCCGATACCATAGACTTTGATATAAACACAACACCGAGTGCATGTAATGCGTCAACAGGAATAGCAACTATTGAGAACTTAACAGGAGGAAACGGAGCTGAACTTATTACTTGGTTCGATGCTGCAAACACTCCAATTGGAAACGGTTTAACTAGTCCTAATCTTGCCATAGGTTCGTATAGTGCTCGAGTTCAGGATTATAAAGGCTGTTTCAAAGTTAAATCCTTTGACATCGAAAGTGGTTCTGACTTAACCATTACCGATTTATTATGGATAACTCCAATCAGCTGTTTTGGCGATACCAACGGCGAAGTGCAGGTAATCACCAGCAGTTCCATAGCCATACAGAGCTATGTATGGTCAACCGGTTCTGCAACCGATACGGAGACAGGTCTTGTTGGAGGAGCAACCGTTTCGGTTACTGTTACTGACATCAACGGATGTACTGCCGACACCACCTTTATAGTTCCACAACCTGAGGAATTGATTATCGACAACTTTACCATCGTAAACAACCAATGTTTTGGAAATAGCGACGGTTCGTTGACGGTCAATGTTTCAGGTGGAACTTTGGGATATAATTTTGCATGGGAAGATTCACTTGGAAATGTGCTAACTTCAACCATAGCGTTAGTTGAAGATTTGTCACCAGGGAAATATTTTGTAACCGTAACCGATGGAAACGGATGTAGTGCCAATGACAGCGCACAAATTGCTCCGGCATTGGAAATTCAAGTTGGAATTGCAACTACAACCTCGACTTGCGGTCAACCCGATGGATCCGCAACATTAACACCAATTAACGGGATAGCACCTTATACATACCATTGGCCAAGTCCAATTGGAACTGTAGCTACCTCTTTGGTTGAGAATTTAGTAACCAATACTTATTCTGTAACGGTTGAAGATGCTGTTGGGTGTCAAGTTGTTGTAGATGTGGATATTACCGAGATAAATAATCTTGTTATTGTTCAGGAATCAATTACTCCTGCGACTTGTTTCGAAGGTAATGATGGTCAAATAGTCATCTCTGTTACAGGAGGAACCGGATTAATAGATATTATATGGACCGATACGGACGATAATGATAATATTGTTCCTGGAAACTTTACAGCAACGAATTTAATTGGGGGACATACTTACCGCGTAACGGTTCAAGATGAACAAAGTTGCAGCAAATGGGAAGAGTTTACCATTGGACAACCTGCTGAAATTGTACCTGTTGCAAATATTGTAAGTCATGCAACTTGCTTTGAATCAGCAACCGGATCGGTTGAAATTACAGCTACAGGCGGGAATGGCGGTCCATTCACATACTTGTGGGAGGACGGAAATACATCTGATGTACGCAACGACCTTCTAGCCGGCAATTATACCGTAACGGTTTATGAAGGAATATGTCAGACAACCGTTGACTTTACCATAAATCAACTCTACCAGCAATTTACCTTCGATTATACAATTACCGAAGCAACTTGTGGAACGCCCGATGGTGCTATATCAGTTAGCAACATTCAAGGTGGAAGCAGTTCTGGATATATAGTGTCTTGGGGAAATGCTGATTGGACTGTGGATTCTGTCGGTACATCCATCTCAAATCTTGGATTTGGAACCTATACCATGAATATCACCGACGATCAAACTTGTTCCTTCGATACCACATTCACACTCAATAATAACTCCGACTTAGCTGCCGATTTTGAAATGGTTAGTGAAGTGAGTTGTAATGGAGGTTGCGATGGTATCGTAAAGGTTAATGCAACCAGTTCCGTAGGAATTAACTCCTACTTATGGTCAACCGGATCAGTGAGCAATACTGCAGAAAATGTCTGTGGTGGCTCAACCGTTTCGGTTCGCATTACCGACAATAACGGTTGTATTTTGGATACGAGTTATGTAGTTCCACAACCCATACTCATTGATATCACAATTACACCAACCGCTGCCACATGTTTTGGTACTGCCACAGGTAGTGCACAAGCTGTAGTAACTGGTGGAACAGGCGACTATACCTATAACTGGGAAGATGTAAATAATACATTTATCTCTAATGCCAACACTGTCAATGATTTAGTAGCAGGTTGGTATTACCTAACCGTAACCGATGAGAACCTTTGTCCAATGATCGATAGCATCGAAATTCTTGACGGAATTGTGCTAATGGTTAATGTGGTAACCACACCGGCTACTTGTGGAATCGATGATGGTACAGCAACCTTAACAGTAACGAATGGAATAGCACCGTATATCTATATTTGGCCATCACCAATGGATACGGTTTACACAGCTACAGTAAGTAATTTGGCAATGGGGATTTATTTTGTAACGGTCGAAGATGATAATGGTTGTCAGGCTGTTGAACGTGTCGAGATTCTTGATGGAGGTGGAGTTACAATTAGCCTTGATAATGTTGTTGGCGCAACTTGCTACAATGGAGACGACGGTTCAGCCACTGTATCTGTTACTGGAGGTTCTGCTCTAATGGACATTACATGGCGTGATGAGGATGGGACGGTTGTTCTTGGAGGAAATACAGCAACGAATCTTTTGGGTGGGCACACTTATATTGTTAGAGCCATTGGCGAAGACGGTTGTGGAGCAGAATTAGATATCTATATCGGTCAACCAGCCGAATTTAATGTAACATTTAGTGCTCTACAAGACGTATCCTGTTTTGGAGTCAATGATGGAAAAGCAACCATTCACGCATCAGGCGGAAATGACGCACCATATACATACACTTGGGTTGATGGCGAAGAGCCTACCGATCTCTCAACACGCAATGACCTAGCAGCAGGTGATTATATCGTTACCGTTACCGATGCATTGGGATGTACACAAACTACAGAGTTTACCATTGGTGGACCAACTGAAATAACCTACGAACTTTCAGTAACCGAACCCGAGTGTGCTGAAAGCAATGGTGTTTTGTCGGTTTCCAATATCGCTGGCGGTTCAGAATCAGGATATATTGTAACCTGGACACATACCGGATGGGAAGCCGATTCTACTGGAGAAAGCATCTCTAATCTTGAAGCAGGATTGTATGTTCTAAATATTACAGACGGTACAAATTGTACTGTATCCGAAAGTATAATGTTGGAAAATGATACAGAAATGTATGCCCAGATTGATACCATAATTCCAGTAGCATGCTACGGAGGTTCAACAGGCGGAGCAACTATTATTATAGAAGATGGAAATCCGGAATATAACGTAGTTTGGAGTAATGGGCAAACAGGTTTGTCACTCGTTGATGTGTCTGCTGGTATATACACGGCAATCATTACCGACGCCACAGGTTGTTGGATTTCATTCGAAGTGGTAATTCCACAAAACGATATACTAGAATCTATTTTTGTAATTACCAAGCCGATTATTTGCGCTTCCGATTCAACAGCTGATTTCCATGCAACCATCACCGGTGGTGTTAGCCCATATATTTACACATGGCAAAGTGCCACAGAGGGAGCAATCTATACCGATTCTACGGTAGTTGATGCTGCTGGAGGTTGGTATTATGTAACCGTAACCGATGCTGTTGGTTGTGAAATTATGGATTCAATGGAAGTTGTTGTTCCTACTGCAATTGTAATAACCTTTGATATTACGGAAACCGTTTGTGCATCCGCTACCGGAAATGCAAAAGCAACCGTAACCGGTGGCGTTGAGCCTTATATGTTCAATTGGACTATGCTTGGTGAACCAGCCTCAGTTCTTGAAGGCAACGGAACCGATAGCATTTATAACCTTGCCGTTGGGTACTATGTACTTGAAATTACTGATTTCTTAGGATGTGTTGCTACCGATACTACTCAAATAGAATCAGATACCGATATGGAAATCTCTCTAAGTGATATTGTAAGTGTAACCTGCTTAGGTCGTAACGACGGACAAGCAACGCTTACAATCACTCTTGGACAAGCGCCATATACCGTTATTTGGGCAGAAAATGATTCTCTCTTTAACGTAACCGACACTGTTTTAACATCAACTACGCTCTATCAAGGTGAACAACTTGTTAAAGTGATTGATGCCAATGGATGTGAAGCTGTAAAGAAATTTATCGTTCCAACAAGTGGCGCACTCTATGTATCCCTACGTTCATACAACGATGTGGGTGGTGATATTGCCGACTACGGATATGTTCAAGCTAACGTCATTGGTGGAATTTTACCATACACCTACAATTGGGAAAATGCCGACGGAGATGTGGTTGGAAACACAGCAAAAGTTAACAATCTGAATTATGGAATGTACTACGTTACCGTTGTTGACAATAATTTACTACCATGTAGTTGGGTTGATTCAATAGAAGTGTTCCCAAGTGTTATCTCTTACGACACACTCAATATTCAACATGTAACGTGCAATGGAGGCAACAATGGTGCTATAAGAATACAGGGTACAGGTGGAGAAGAACCTTATTCCTACACATGGCGACACGATGATTGGTCAGCAGATTCAACACAAAGTTCTATTTCGAATTTAACAGCAGGTATTTATAACCTTTCTGTAACCGACAAATGGGCTTTTGTTACCCTAGAAACTACAATTGAGATAACAGAACCCAACGCAATTGGATTGGATGCCATTGTATGGCAAAAAACAGCTTGTAATGATTCAAGCGGTATTTTACGAGCTCGATTATCAGCCACAACAGGCGCAATTGCACCCATTGAATATCGATGGTCGCACGCTGGTTGGGATGTGGACAGTATAAATATCGACAACAATCAACTGAATAACATCTACTTAGGATGGTACTATGTAACCGTAACCGATGCCAATGGTTGTTTTGAAACCGATTCTGTAGAAATGACGGATAACAGCCCAATGGTTGTTCAATGGTCTGTGGTTACAAACCCAAGTTGTTTTGGTGATAATAATGGAGAACTCGAAGCCCATATAACCGATGCAGAAGGTAGTATTATCTACAATTGGTCGCACAATCTAGCTCTACAAAGCAACATTGCAAGCGGATTGAGTGCAGGATACTATAGCCTTACCGTAATGGATGAGTTGAATTGTAGTAGAACAATAGAAAGCACCTTAACTCAACCCGAAGAGCTGCTGTTTGATATAGTAAGTACTGTTCAACCAGAATGTTACAGCGATACCGATGGAAGTGTAACCGTAGAGATTACAGGTGGAAATGAGCCTTATTTCTTTACAGCTACAAACCAAGAAACAAGCGAAGAGATTTCCGATGTTGGAAGTACAATAGCAAATCTTGCTGCCGGCAGTTACCGACTGCGTATCCGCGACGGAAACAATTGTGTGACAGCCTTCAAAGCACTGGATCTTCAAAGTGAGGTTCCTCACATGACAGTTGGAATTGAAATTGATAATCGCCCAACCTGTAATGTGAATTCAATCGATGGACAATTAAGTGCCACGGTAATAGCAGGCGAACATCCACATATACCATTGGTGCCACAGCCCGATCCTTCTGTATATAGTTATAGTTGGAGTAATGATTCTGTTGGTCAGTCAGTTAGCGGATTTGGTTTAGGGTCGCATGCCGTAACAGTGACTTATGAAGGACTATGTCCGGTGTCGAATTTCATATACATTGACTCTGCACATCACAACATATTTGCAAACGCTACTCTTGATCCAACCGCAGGAATAACCAAAGATAGTACCTTCTGTATTGGAGATATGGTTCGCTTATTTAGCAACTATGCTGTCTATGGATTAGACGGAGTCTATGTAAATGCTGACTCTGTGGTTTGGACTAGTGAAAATGCAATTGAATATCGACCTATAACCGATACCGTAGAGTATTACACCGTAGCAAGGCAAAATAGTGCCGAAAACATAATAAATGTTACTGTATATTCTAATGGTTGCTCAAATATTGACTCTTTACATGTGAGAGCATTCGATATTCCAGAAGTTGCGGTTGCAGCTTTCAAACAAGATTTTACTTTGGGTGGCTTCATAGGAAATGAACCGTTAAGCTCAATCTTTGTCGATAACAAAGCTATCGTAAGAGTGGACGAAAAGGTTACGGATTCAACGTCATATACTTGGAGTGAAACATTATACACTACCGTACAAGGACTAGAGCAGACAAACAGTATAGTTGAAACTAGTGAAGATGGTAGAGCAATTATTGTACGACCCATCGATAGTACTTTTTACAAAGTAACGGCAAGTACCAAAGCCTATCCAACTCGCGAGCACTATTGTATCTCAACTGATTCTGCCTTAGTACGTGTACTTGGTGAATTTAACCCACCAAACGCATTCTCACCAAACGGCGATGGATCCAACGATACCTGGAAACTGGAAGGATTCACTCAATTTGCATCTGTTAATGTGATTATATTTAACCGATGGGGACAGAAAGTGTTTGAGTCAACCGATCCACAAGGTCAATGGGATGGAACAAACAAAAAAGGAAAGGATCTTCCTGTTGGAACCTATTATTACGTCATTGAATATAAAACGGATACAGGATCTAAGAAGACATCAGGACCAGTAACAATTATACGATAGTCATGAGCGTTAGTGTTGTTGCAGAGAACTGCAACAACACCAACAATCAAATATATACCACAACCGAAAAATTTAAAAGCGATGAAACGTTTAGGAATTATTTTTATAGCAATTGCAGCCTTGGGATTTCAGAAAGTCAACGCACAGCAAATGTATCAAATCTCGCAGTACACCTTTAACGATTACGTGTTCAATCCAGCAATTGGTGGTATTCATGACTATTATCAGGTCAGAACCAATTACCGATACCAATGGGCGGGAATTAAAGATGCTCCAAGAACGTATTTGTTAAGCGCATACGGACCCCATAAATCAATGCCCATGGGCTATGGTGGATTTATTTACAGCGACGTAACCGGACCAACCAATCAATTGGGGGTTTATGGATCCTATGCCTACAATATCCTTATTTATAAAGATATACGGCTGTCTATGGGAACGTTTTTTGGTATGAAACAGTTTAAAATTGACATGTCGGCTCTACGTTTTGCTGACGAGGAGCCCGCTGCAAATATTCATGGTGAAACGTATGTTAAATTTATGCCCGATGCTAGCTTAGGCGTTTATGCTTATAATTCTCAGTTCTATTTTGGTGTAAGTATGAATCAGCTTTTTGGCAACAAACTTGAAGTAATTGAGGAGTATCAAGATAAGGTAATGGCGAAGCTAAACAATCACATATTTATTACTGGAGGATATCGGTACAATATAAATCGCGATATCGACATTGAAGGCGCAACGTTGTTTAAAATTGTTCGTGCAGCCCCCATGCAAATGGATTTGAATGTGAAAGGAATATGGCGAAAAATGGCCTGGGGAGGAATCTCTTGGCGTACCGGTGATGCCATTGGATTAATGGGGGGTTATAATTATCAAGATATGCTCTACATTGGATATTCATATGATATTATGATTAGTAAATTGCGTAATTTTGGTGGTGGTAGTCACGAAGTTATGATTGGTGTTAAATTTAATCGCATTAAGCAATCGGGAGGCAGTTTAAGAAAAATCAGATAAGCTCACTTTATTTCGGTGAACCATAAATACAATCCAACATTGAATTGTTAAAGTGTATGAAATCACGAATCATCATATTTGCCTCGTTATTAGTATTTGTAGCTTGTAGTAGTCAAGAGACATTGAGTTCCGATGACAAAATTATACCACGCGATAGCATGATAATGCTTATGGTGGACATTCATATTACCGATGCTATTTTGCTCCAAGCCGTTAATCATCGAAAAATACAACCCAATCAGATTCCCTCCTACTATGCTGATTTGTTAAAAAAGCACAACGTTTCGAAACTACGATTCGACAATTCATTGCAGAAATATAGCGACGACTTGGACGACTTTTCCAAAATGTATGATAATATTATGGCCGAATTGAGTCTTAAAAAAGCGGAGCAAGTCACTGGGAAAGAGTAAAAAGAAATCACTAACCAAGCTGAAACTACCTTTTGTTTCATTCGCATTTTTTTGAAAAGGGGTCATTCTTAACATGTAAAATACCTGCGTGTAGATGAATTGTTAAGAATTGTTATTTCTGTATAGATACACTTCTGCTGTAATTGAAAACAACTTGGGTCTCTTTCCCCTCTTTCCAGTTTTTGGACTTTCTAATAATTGGTGAAATTGAATCTCTTTTCAAGATTTCCCCCTTTTATTTCAGAAATCAGTAAAAAAAACTGATAAAAGTCTTTTGAAGTTCCCTTCGATATTCATATGTTTGCAAGTAGAGGGTAAATATTGATGTAAATTTCAACCTTTAAATTATAATATAAATTATGCAGAAAAACATGTATTTTGCTCCACCGGCTGTGAACGAACCGGTTTATGCATACAGAAAGGGCTCACCTGAGCGTGAAGCGTTAATTAAAGAACTTAATTCAGCACGATCTACTGTTGTTGATATTCCCATGATTATCAACGGTAAAGAGATTTTTACCGATAAAAAAGTAGAGATTCATCCACCACACGATATTAAGCATCTCTTAGGACATTTTAATCGGGGAAATGCTAGTCATGTTACACAAGCTATTGAAGCAGCACTTGCGGCAAAAAGCAAATGGTCGGCCATGCCATGGCAGCAAAGAGCCACCATCTTTTTAAAAGCGGCAGCTATGATTGCTGGGCCGTATAGAGCAAGATTAAATGCAGCAACAATGCTTTGTCAATCAAAATCGGCGCACCAAGCTGAAATCGATTCAGCATGTGAACTAGCCGATTTCTTACGATTCAATGTGGAGTATTTGACGGAGATTTATGCCGAGCAACCACAATCCGATAATGTTAATTGGAATCGAGTTGAAAACAGAGCCTTAGAAGGATTTGTATTTGCGCTTACTCCATTTAATTTTACAGCCATTGCTGGAAATCTACCATCAGCACCTGCATTGATGGGAAATACCGTAGTATGGAAAGCATCGAATGCTCAAATTTATTCGGCTCGAATTATTATGGATATATTCCTAGAGGCCGGATTGCCCGACGGAGTTATTAACCTTGTATTTGTCTCCGGTCCTGAAGCAGGAAAAGTAATTTTCCATCACCCAGATTTTGCGGGAATACACTATACAGGATCTACAGAGGTGTTCCAAAGTATTTGGAAAGAAATTGGAAATAACATTTCTAACTATAAATCATATCCACGAATTGTGGGTGAAACAGGCGGCAAAAACTTTGTTTTAGTGCATGAGTCAGCTGACCCAGTACAAGTAGCAACTGCATTAACGCGTGGAGCTTTCGAATATCAAGGTCAAAAATGCTCGGCTGCATCACGTGCTTATATTCCTAATACAATGTGGGAAAAAGTACGCGCTGAGATTAAATGCGATTTGGATACCATTAAAATGGGACCAGTTGAAGATCTATCGAACTTTGTGAATGCTGTTATTGACGAGGTGTCGTTTGATAAAATAGCAGGTTATATTGAAAGAGCAAAGAAGGATAAAGATGCAGAAGTTATTTTTGGAGGGAAATGTGATAAAACCAACGGTTATTTTATTGAGCCTACCGTTATCTTAACCACAAATCCCAACTATGTTACCATGGTGGATGAGCTTTTTGGACCTGTTCTTACTATTTATGTTTATGATCATAAGAAATTTGAAGAGACCATTGATTTAGTGGATAAGACATCTATATATGGTCTAACCGGTTCAATTTTCTCCAAAGATCGGTATGTAATTGATCATGTTATGAAAAAATTGGAGCATGCTGCAGGTAACTTCTATATCAACGACAAGCCAACAGGAGCAGTTGTTAATCAACAACCTTTTGGAGGCGCACGCGGATCAGGAACGAACGATAAAGCAGGATCGAAACTTAATTTGTTGCGCTGGGTATCTCCACGTACTATAAAAGAGTGTTTTATTCCTCCTGCATCGTACAAATACCCATTTTTGGACTAAAAAAGATTTAGTTTATTAATGAAAATGCATATTCGTCTTGTAACTAATATGGACGAAAACAGTAGAAAATCAATTGCTTATCTTGTTTATCAAGGGAGCAATTGATTTTTTTATTTTCTATTTACAACTCGAGGGAGTGATGAACGCCCCAGTATTCGACCTGGCTATTCTAAATACTTTTGATCGTATGTTTTCATAATGTACTGTATAACTGTGTGCTAAAGACACAAAAGGATGACAATATTCGGATATTTACAGAAATCTTTATTTATGGCTAAAGCCAATTTGTCTTCCTTGACAAGGGACAATAATATAATTTAGCGTTCGCCAAACATATTTCGTTGATATTAATAGCGTTAGCGAAGAATTATGAATGATTTACCGGACACTAAGAATTCTAGATGTGATTTACTAAATCGAGTCTTTCGAAAATAAAAAGGGGAAAACCCATTTGGGCTTTCCCTTTTATCAGATGGTTACTACTCAATCAAAAATTGGAGAACCGTCGATTTATAATCTTGATATTAACTCTGTGATTAATTTTGTCATTTTGGGTTCAGCTACTCCTGCAACATCTTGGACTTCATCGTGTGTAGTCCCTTTGTCGGGATCGGCGGGTTTGTCAACATTGGTAATTACCGACATTCCAAACACTTCAAGTCCCA
>JAQVXQ010000227.1 GCA_028709085.1 Salinivirgaceae bacterium
GCTCCCGAAGCAATTAAAGGGTTGCTTGAAATAGAGAAATATGTGGCAAACTCCGGATTGGAACGCACGCTGTATGAACTGGTGAAAATCCGAGCATCGCAGATAAATGGATGTGCCTATTGTATTGATATGCACACCAAGGATGCCCGAAAAGCAGGAGAGACTGAGCAACGATTGTATGCGTTGAGTGCTTGGAGCGAAACCCCTTTTTACACCCAACGGGAACGGACTGCGCTGGCTTGGACCGAAGCATTAACGTTAATTGTAGAGAATAATATTCCGGATTCATTGTATGAGGCTACTCGTAAGTTTTTTAACGACAACGAGATTATAACCCTCACAATGGCTATTGTTGCTATTAACGGATGGAACCGGTTAGCCATTGGTTTTCGCACGGTACCAGGGAGTTATAATCCTTGATGGAAACCGTGCCATAGAATCAATGGTTACCTATACGGCTTATCATTACCAACAATTAGCATTTTGAATTACACATATTTAATCGACCTAAAATCTACAATCATGGGAATACAGATTATAAAAGTAAAATCAGTAACAAATTCTACGCACGACGTACTTCGAATCGTTACGGAGAAACCACCACACTATCAATTCGAACCCGGACAAGCAACCGAATTGGCCATCAATAAACCCAAATGGGAGCATGAGAAAAGGCCATTCACATTTACCTCGCTTCCCCACGAGGATCATCTTGAGTTTGTAATCAAAACTTATCCGAAACATAATGGGGCAACCAACGAATTATTATCTCTAAAAGCAGGCGACGAATTGATTATTGACGATCCTTGGGGAACAATAGGCTATAAAGGCGAAGGCGTGTTTATTGCCGGAGGTGCAGGAATCACTCCGTTTATTGCAATCTTTAGGCATCTGCAATCCATAAACAAAATAGGAAATAACAAACTTATTTTTGCCAACAAGACAAAAGCCGACATCATTAATGCGAGTGAGTTTCATAAGATGCTGGGGGATAACTTTATCAATATTTTGTCCGATGAAAAAGTCGATAAATATGCGCATGGGTATATTACCGAAAAGTTTTTAAGAGCAACGATTGCAGATATGAATACACATTTTTATCTGTGCGGGCCACCCGTCATGATGGATATTGTTGAAAAACAGTTGCATAACCTCAAGGTGGACGAGAAATTAATAGTAACAGAGGGATTTTAAACAAAAAAAACACGATTATGGAAACGAAAAATTTATATCCTAAGGTGACAAAAAGTCTTTCCGATAAACGGACAGCGTTGGCACCCGAGACCATGGAAGCATGGAAAAACTTTAGCAAAGCAGTTTTCATCGAAGGAGCATTACCGGAAAAAACAAAACAGTTAATTGCCGTTGCGGTTGCCCACGTAACCCAATGCCCGTATTGCATCAAATCGCACACCATGCAAGCCATGCGTAAGGGTGCAACTCAACAAGAGATCATGGAAGCCATCTGGGTTGCCACCGAAATGCGAGCTGGAGGTGCTTTTGCCCATTCGGTTATTGCGTTGGACGAGATGGGCGAATAATCATTGAGCGATGAAGACCATACGGATAAAGAGAATTTACGACGAACCTGCTGAAGATGATGGTTATCGGGTTTTGGTGGACAAAATTTGGCCACGTGGGGTCTCTAAAGTCAGGGCAAATCTCGATGAGTGGAACAAAGAAGTTACCCCTTCAACCGAATTGAGAAAATGGTTCGATCATAAGGAGGAGCGTTTTGAGGAGTTTGCGTTACGATATCGCGAGCAGTTGTTAGAAAAGAAAGAGCAATTAAATGAGTTGCGAAAAACAGCGGATCATGAGCCACTTAGCCTACTGTATGCCGCAAAAAGTCCTACAGTAAATCATGCTATTGTGCTCAGAGACGTTCTATTGAATGGCTTATAAAAAAGGTTATTTTTGAAAATAGAGGTACTTATTATGGCCAAAACGGGTAAAAAGAATAAAGTGATAATTGTGGGGGGCGGTTTTGCTGGAATTCAACTTGCACAACGACTCAATACACATTTGTTTGATGTCTTGTTAATTGACAAAAGCAATCATCATCAGTTTCAACCTTTATTTTATCAGGTGGCAACTTCGCAAATCGAGCCATCGAGCATCTCCTTTCCTTTTCGACATATTTTAAAAAATAAGAGCAATGTGTTAATTCGAATGGCAGAATTAACCAAAGTGCATCCCGATAAAAATAAAATAAGCACCACCATTGGCGATTTTGAATACGATTATTTGGTGATTGCCATTGGTTGTAAAACGAATTTTTTTGGCAACGAGAGAATTAGTCTTAACGCATTTACCCTAAAAACCACCTACGATGCCATAAAAATCCGCAATCATATTTTGCAAACGTTCGAAAATATAGCGTCATCAAAAGATGGCAATGTTGATGGTCTGCGGAATCTTGTAATTGTTGGTGGCGGTGCCACAGGGGTTGAATTGGCAGGAGCTTTTGCCGAAATTAAGAAGCATGTTTTGCCAAAAGATTATCCGCGGATCGACTTTTCTAAATTTAACATTGTTTTAGTGGAAGGCTCCAAGAATACACTTAGTAATATGAGCCATAAAGCGCAAAAAGCATCGCAAAATTATCTCCGAAAAATGGGAGTTACCTTGCATATGGAAACTTTTGTAACCGATTATGATGGAAATACGCTGGTGCTAAGTAACGGTAAAAATATCGCCTCAAAAACGGTTATTTGGGCTGCCGGGGTTGTGTCGAATCAAATTGAGGGCTTTCCCCCTGAAGTTTTCACGAGGGGAAACCGAATTCTTGTTGACCGAATTAACCGTGTGTTGGGAAGTGAAAATATTTTTGCCGTTGGCGACATTGCCTATATGGAAACACCAAAATATCCCAAGGGACATCCTCAAGTTGCCAATGTGGCGATTAATCAAGCTAAAAACTTAGCCAAAAATCTAAAGAAAATAATCCGACGCAGAGAACCCATTGACTATCTGTATAAAGATCTCGGTTCCATGGCAACCGTGGGTCGCAATAAGGCAGTGGTTGACTTGCCTTTTATAAGGTTCAAAGGTTATTTTGCATGGTTTATATGGATGTCGCTTCACCTGATGCTTATTTTAAGTGTCCGCAATAAGCTAATTATCTTTATTAACTGGGCGTGGACTTATGTAACAAAAGATACCGCACTGCGATTAATTTTGACGGAAACGGATAAATCAAATCCGAAGTAAAGGGGAATGCTACGAAGCCTTTCGAATTGTTTTTTCGTGGAGTGCGATACAGTGATGCGGGTTATATTATAGGGCGCAAGTATAGAGATTACTTTTTTGTTGTGTTCGGATTTTGAAGTGTTCGTTTGTTGAAACTGCATCTTTGACATAAGGGCTCGACCCGCATTTCTTGTAAAAAACCGCTGTGGATTCGTTGTGCGCGGGGCGATTCAAATGCCTCTTGAAGCGTTATCTCTTTTATATTTCCCAGATTTATAATGCCATCGGAATCCAGACAGCATGGCACAATTGTGCCGTCGGCTAAAATGGCAATCTGGTCGCGCAATCCATGACAACTGCCCTTTTTGTTTATCTGTGGGTAGGATAGGGAGGGCCATTCAAACTCATAATCGGAATTAATATAGAGTTGATTGTTGATTTTCAACCCTTCAGCAGGCTTAAGTGTTTCTAATAATCGAATGTTGGGTGCCAAGGCTTGTTCAATAATTTCAAAAACAGCTCGGTTTTCG
>JAQVXQ010000075.1 GCA_028709085.1 Salinivirgaceae bacterium
CCCATAAATTGGAATAGATTGAAAATCATGCTTCATTCGCATTCATAACAAAAATAAAAATGCGATGAAGATCAAAAGCATCATCATTCAGATTGTCCACGTCAGCACCCCCTCCAGCCGGAACGGAGACGTGTGGTATATTTGGAATTTGAACCAACAACTTCTCTAACGCCACCTCCGATTCTTTCAATTTCTCGCCCAGTAATTTTATCTCCTCTTTCAGATCCCCCGTTTTTCGTTTAGCACGATCGGCATCATCCTTCTTTCCTTCACGAAAAAGTTCACCTATAACTTTTGAAATATTATTTAATTCGGCTTGAGCATCATCCAAGTTTTTCTGAGAGGTTTTACGATAATTATCAACATCAATCACCTCTTTTATGAGGTTTATCGATTTAAATCGCTTCTTTTCAAGACCTTGTATTACAAGATCATAATTTTCTTTTATATACTTAACTGTTAACATTCTATATTATATTTAAAATTAACGTTATTTATCAAATTCGGGATTATAGCCTAAACGTACAATTAACAAACAATCTGTCCTCGTTCAAGGTAATAAACATCGTACTGTACGTGTCGGTAATTTCGTAATCGCAGATGTTTCATGATTAACCAAGCGTTAGTGAACTAGACTAAAATAGAGGTTCAAAATTACTCTTTTAATATCAAAAAACAATTTGATACCGCGGATAATTTGTTGCCAAAGAACTACAAACGAAAAATCTCCCGAATGTCAAACAGACACATCGGGAGATTTTTCTAATATTATCGTACTAATTAGTTTTCGCTTAAAGCTTCAACTGAAACGTATGATCTGTTATCATGTTTTTTTCTAAAAACAACTACACCGTGCACTAATGCAAACAATGTGTGATCTTTTCCAATTCCGACATTCTCACCTGGGTTGTGTCTTGTACCTCTTTGACGTACAATAATATTACCAGCTTTTGCGAATTGACCGCCGAAAATTTTAACTCCAAGACGCTTACTTTCCGATTCACGTCCGTTTTTGGAGCTACCGACTCCTTTCTTATGTGCCATGGTCTTCTAATTTAAGCGTTAATTTCATTAATTTGTATTTGGCTAAACTGTTGACGGTGACCATTACACTTTTGGTAACCTTTACGGCGTTTTTTCTTAAACACCAACACTTTTTCGCCTTGAATGTGTGTTAACACGGTTGCGGAAACTTTTGCTCCTTCAACAACAGGTGCTCCGACTTTAACCTGGCCGTCATTGTCAACTAAAAGTACTCGTTCAAATTCTACTTTGTCGCCTTCGTTGTTTTGAAGAAGGTGTACAAATATCTTTTGATCTTTTTCTACTTTGAACTGTTGACCGGCAATTTCTACGATTGCGTACATGCTTGAAATTTTATGTTTTTCGTATTCAAAATTCGAGTTGCAAAGATATGAATTTTTATCGATTCACAAACTTTTGAATCTAAATAAACTTAATGAACAATAAATTTCATTCCTTTTGAATGGGCTCCAAATTCGGGAGCGTATAGCGACTGAACTGTTGCAGGCGCAGCTTGGTATTCTCCGGGTCTAATGGTATAAACATCATACTCCAAAACTGTATTTCCTTGTTTCATGGAATAGAAGAAGAATTCAGCTCTATTGTCGTAATTTTGAATGTAATAGCCCTCACCGCTTTCCCATGCGTATCTACTCATTTGATCGACAGGTTCAAAGCAAGTTGCAAAAGGAAGCTGAACAACAACGTAATCCATGGGACGATCGGTTGAAACGGTAATCCGCGCCTTAATTTTTGAACCTTGCTTGAGGTTTGACTCCTCTACTTTTGTCAATATTAACTCCTCCCCGTTCTGATCGTAGGCAAAGTATTCCGTTGAAATGGCTACGTTTTGTTGCCAAGGTTTGATGTTTGTAAAATCCTCGTAAAACTGTGCATATAATCCACCATATACAGGATTTGAATTTGGATTATTGATGGCAACGAAGTTCAAGTTGTTGGGGATTTCATCGCCCTCAAACGTGGTTTTAAAATAGCCTGTTCCCGATTGTTGCGTATATTCGGTGCTCACAATTTTCAAATTTGAGAGGGTAATTGTAACGGGCTCTTGATTTTCAATCCAATTGCGACCGCTGGTAACAAGAGCGTAAACCGCCTGAGCTGTAGCTGAATTACTATTCCACTGCCGTGTTCTTTTTTGTTGCAGAATCCATATTTTCAGTGCTTCGATTTTCTCGGTTGGCGCTTGCATTTGATTATAAAACTCCAAAATTCGGATTTGAATTTCAATGGGCGATTGATACCACTCCCAGCCATGGGTATTCTCGCGCCAGAAAATTCCTTTTTGAGGGTGTACAACTGAACTTCCGTCGAACCCTTTAAAGAGACGGGTTGCCAATTTAACGTCGCCGGAAGTGCGTGCAACCATTCCTAAGATAGCACGCCCGTATAAATTGTACTCCTGTGCATGATTTTTAGCATGACGCCAATAGTACTGCTCCATTTTTGATTGTGGCTGAAAACTAGGTTCAATCAACGATTTTACATATAAATAACGAACAACATGGTATGGAGACATCAGTTTTGATGTGTCTTGTTTTGCTTTTAGCATTTCCGAATAGTCGCGTTCAATCTCCTTTTCAACAAAACGAAGTCCATTTTTCGCGATTTCCATCAACGTAGGATAACTCTGAGTTAAATTGGGATTCATTTTATTCATTTTTCCTATAAGCTCCACAATATGCATTGTGATATACGCACTTGGTCGAAAATCAGGAATCCATGAAAAACCACCCGATTGATGCTGTAATTTTCCCAACATTTCAATGGAGTTTTCCGAAAGATTATCCATGGTGTTTTTATCGAGGAATAGGGCTAACTTATGTTTCTGCGCCTTCTCGTCAAGTGCATCGTTGTACCACGGAGTTTGCTCTATTTCAGTGATTTTAAGCTCCGGATTCTTTTCCAATTGTGCCTGCAAGGCATCGGGTTCATATTTTCGCCATTGATGAATGGTTTTTCCAATAACCGGATATTTGTCGATTAAGTAGGTTCCCGTCTGCGCAGCAAATACAGCTTCCATTAGCGAAATGGGAGAGCGTGGATGCGGATTGTCGAACATAGGCAACGACTGAATTGCATACCAGGTTGGATTTGTTGACATATCGAGCGTAATTTTATGCTGACTTTCCGTTGTTGGATTGAGCGGCATCATATCATCGAACTTGTACTCGGTCGTACTGTTTGGTTTTCCCCACAATGCCAAGGCGTTGGTAACATATTTTCGATTTGGCCAAACTGGAATAAAATTCTCTTCCCCATCGGTAAATTCTCCGGCCGAAGCAAACAGACGTGCTGTTAAAACTCCAGGTTTATCGGGAATTTTAAAGGCTACCGAAAAGAGACTCTCTTTTTGTGGACTTAGTGTTAGCTGATTGCTAGACAATAGAATCGACAACATTGCATTCGTTTGATAATCAAAGATTTCCGCTTTAGGGGTTATTATCAGCACCGAATCCGTTTTATTGTAAACCGATACTTGAATTATTAAACTGTCGCCAGTGTAAGCAAAACGCGGAAATAAAGGAACAATCATCAATGGTTTTTGTGTCTGTACCGATGCTTCAAAATATCCAGTTGAGATTGTTTTGTCGTGACCAAAGAGTTGCAATTTCCATTGTGTAAGAGCGTCGGGAACTTGGAATTTAAAGGAAACTTCGCCCTTTTCGTTGTGCTGTAAAGCCGGATAGAAAAATGCTGTTTCATTGAAATTTGTGCGCAATGTAGGCGGCGTTTGAGTTGGATCGGTCACCTCAATCTGTGTATCATTATCGTTGTTCCCAACTTGTGTTGTTTCGGCAGCCACCTCAGTAACTCCTTCCGTTTCAGGAGATAACGATTGCTCTACCGCCATATCCATAGTTCGTGCTCCTTTGCGTTGGTATTGAATATCGCCATATTCCATATTATTTAGGAAATTGTGCGCCGACCCCAAACTTGTGAGTCCAAAAAACTGCCACGAGAGCCATTCCGTGGCAACTTCCGGTAATGCTTGCCCCATTAAATAATCGGTTTTGCGAGCATTTTCGGGTGCTCTAAAAGAAGTTGTGTTAACACTTGGATACCAAATTGGAATTTGCATAGATCCCTTTGGAGTGAATTCGTCGAGGCTTTGATCGTACATTAAAGCCAAAAGTTCCGCATTTAATGGGCGATTATCGGGTGTTGTGATTTTAAAAGTCCACTCCTCTTTTATACCGGGTAGCAACGGACTACGCATGGAAAGGGCTTCGATTTTTAATTGTTTGCTCCATCGTTCAACCGCAATTGTTGCGTTTCTTTCCACCACGTTGCCACCAAAAGCAATTACGGCATTGATATATATATTTCCCTCATAATCAGCCAAAACTGGGATCACAACTTGATATTTTCCTTTCGATAATTTAAGCCTTTTCTGTTCAATGGTTTTATCTCCGGCCGTAATTCCATAGTGCAAAATTGCATTTTCAACGGCGGAAACAAAAACAATTGTAATCTCTTCATTTATAGTCGCTTTGGTTGTATTTGTGTAAATATCTAATATTTCAGGTATTGCCAATCCGTTGCTTTTAGTATCGACAATGGTAAAATGAGTCTTACTAAGTGCACCATTAACATTGAGCTGAACTCGATAGATTCCCTCTGTTAATTTATTGAGCATCTTTTCAGATAAAATCAAGTCAGTAGCCGAGCCTGAATAATTCCAAATTTCTTTGTCAACCATCATTTCACGAATATCCAATTCGTTGGAATATTCAGCAAATGGCATTAATTCTCGCCACTCATTCAGTGAATAACTTGGCTTATCGATGTTCCTCGATTCGTTGCCGATTAAAACTTGCTTTGGTGCTGTTAATTTCAGGATTTTCAAAGTAATATTCTCTGCGCAGGTGCCTCCATTTACCTGTTCCACAGATACTTTAGGCTGCATTAATCCTTTTACAATTTTGGATTTATCGACTTTAACAATATACGGGTTATTTGAAACTGAATAAACATGCTGAAACTCCCTACTCTCTCCCGCTGGAGTTTTAACGGTAATATTTATCTTAAATAATTGACTTAGGATATTCTTACTCGTATTAAATCGGATTTTCAAATTGCCGTTAGCATCTGTTGTAGTGTCAATTACAGCTATGGTTTTCAAAGAGGATGGAAACCACCAAATGTGGGGCGATGTTAACGAAACCTCGCCTTTGATGGAGAGTTGATTCAGATTTACACCACTAAATGTAGTTGCTTTGAGGAGTATTTCCACATCTTCGCCGGGTCGTACCGGTTTTGTTGGATTCTCGAAACTAGCATCGAACGTATATCTACGATAGGACTCCACCCGTACCGACGTTCTTCCATTTTCTGTTGAAATTGAGAATTGTCCCGGTTTGCTGCCTTGTGGAATTGGGAAAGTAAGATTGAATGATCCAAACTCGTTGGTTTGCACATCAAAAGTGCTGATTTCAGTATAATTGCCATCGCGAACGGTGATTTTCAATTTCTCATTGGGAACACTATTCCACGAACGATTTGCTCCCCGATATGAAATTCCTTTCACATAAACCGTTTGTCCGGGACGATAAATTGCCCGATCGGTAAACAACTCTACTCGACCTCGGCTATTTTGATCTCTATGTGTTGCAAAATTCAAATATATTTGCTGCCAAAGTGTATCTGTACCATTAATTACAGCGACATGGCGCGATTTAGCCAACTTATCAGATGGGATTTGAACCAATCCGTTTTTAACGTCATAATCGCCTATTTTATTAAATTCACTTTTGCGATCTCTTCGATTATAATTGCTGCTATATAATTCTATTTTGGCACTTTTAATTTCTGACCCATTAAATCGATCCACAACCCGAACATTGGAGAACTCCTTCTCGGTTTGTTCTGAAAAAACAGTTAATCCCGAGATATTAATAAATTGATATATGGGCTGTTTCTCCAATTCTCCAGAAGGCACTGTTTCCAATAAATAGGTACCACTTTTGCCAAACGGAACTACAATTTGAGTGCTATGAGTGTAAAAGTCGTTCGCTTTTGGGAGCAGGTACTCTTGTTCAAACAGCACTGGATTTTTGGTGAATTTTTCAAACTCATGGTTTTTCCAAAATGCAATTCCATGGACTTTTCGCAATCGCACGATCACTTTTTCCACATTGTTGTAACCGATTGATACCGCAAAATTATGATCCGCCACCGCATAACTTTTTGCAGAGACAACAAAAACTGGTTTGTGAATATTGCTAAGAATCGCCTGCGCTTCTTTCTCGGCTATTGTTTTTGGATATCGTCCAATTATTTCATTTGCCATTGTCTCCGCTTTCGCCAAATAGGGATAATATTTTGTGGTCGTTGAATCCGTAAAATCATGTTGCCTTGCCAATAATTGATAGTGTTTCGTTAATTCAATTTCCACATCGGCGCATACCTTTTCGGATGCAAATTTCTTGCGTAAAAAAATCAAGTGATTCTCGTACATGGCAAGTCGCTCAATGGAGTTATTCAATTGAAACAGTTTTTCAGCCCGGTTCAATTCAATAAAACCTTGGATTTCCAAACTGTTTTCGTGCACTTTATACCAATCTGAATACCATTTCAACATTGTAGTTACCAACGAAGATGGAGTTTTAACCATCTGTATATCATGATATTGTGCTTGGTCAATGTCGTAATTATCGCTTTCAAACTTAGAAATAAGTGATATCCCTTGAAAGTAAATTTGATCGATTAGTTGATCGAATTTCGTGTTAGTTCCGACAAAAAAATCTTTATAGGTATTCAAATCGTGCCCAAACTCGTTAGACAAAGTTGCTGCAGAATCAATACAATCGATTACTCGTTTCACAAGATCATGGCTGCTTTTCTCTTCAAGTAATGGATTATCAATGCCATCGTCAAGTTTTTTATCGATATTCCAACGGTTTGATTGATAATAGTTTGTAATCAGGAACGCTTCCAAAAGTTTCATAACCGGTAACGAGGCTTTAGGTGCTTTTCGGATGGAAACTTTCAAAGAGTCGTAGATTTGATTCTGATCGATATCATAAATCTGCGAAATAAATTTCATCCGATGAATGACCAAAAATGAATACTCCGCATAATCTTGAAGTTTTTGCGCCACAGGCAACAAAGAATCGACTAATGAAAGTGCTTCCCGAATTTGATTATTGGTCTCAAAATGAGTTATTTGTTTGTGATGCTTTGCTTGTCCAAAAGTGGAAAACGCAATACATATACACATTACCAATGAAAAAAATTTGTTCATAATATTTATATTTTGATAATAAATTTCGAAACTATAAAGATACAGTTAATTGTTATACTTGACAAAACCACTGCATATCATAAAAAAAAACGACCACAAATAGATTTGACAAACCCTATTTTGTTTACCTTGCAAATCTTAAAATAAGGGAAATTTGTCTATATTTAATGATTCAAAATCGACTGATCTATAAAAGCCGTTGTTATGCCCAATAAACCATCGTACCAGGAACTAGAAAAACGTGTTGTCGCTTTAGAATACAAATCAAACCTAATAGAACAGGCTCTCAATCATTGTTCTGACTGGAGCTTTCTTTATAATGAATCGAATAAAATTGAATTTGTGAGCCCCGGGTTTGAGACTATAAGTGGATACAAAGCAGAGGATTTCATGAATGGATCAAAAACCCTGAAGGATCTTATTCATCCCGACGACTACGAAAAAGCAATCCGCAAAATCACACCCAATAACCAAACAACAGAAGGCTCAAATATTTTGATCCGAATTATTACATCACAAGGAAAAGAAGAGAAGGTAGAGCTGGAATCGAAATTTATTTCTAACTCCAATCATGGGTTTAATTCATTTGTGAACCTTAAACCAGCTGGTATTCAAGAAAAAATTGGTGAATTGCAAAAAGCAAAACAACGTCTTGAAGAGAGCAATGAACGGTTCAAAGCACTACACAACGCATCGGTTGGGGGAATTGCCATACATGACCTAGGTGTTATTCAGGAGTGCAACCAAGGATTATGCAATATGAGTGGTTACACAATGGAAGAGATCATTGGCATGGATGGGCTATTGCTAATTGCTCCTGAAAACCGCGATTTCGTGATGCAAAAGATTGTAAGCGGTTATGAAAAGCTCTATGAAGCCTTTGCTCAACACAAAAATGGAACTCTATATCCAATACGAATTCAAGGCAAAACCATTCCGTACAAAGGAAAGCTAATGAGGGTTACTGAATTCAGGGATTTAACGGAACAAAATGAGATAAAAGAAACCTTAGAAAGTGTTATAAACTTCAATCCAATATCAATCCAGATCGTTGATAATGATGGATTTATATTAAAAACAAATCCGGCACATACAACACTTTTTGGAATTGAACCCACTTCCGATTACTCCGTTTTCAACAACAATTACATCAACGAGTTAGGTTTAATTTCGCTAATAAAAGATGTGAAAGCCGGAAAAATAACCTACTCCCCAGATTTCCAATATAATGCACATATTTTTAATCCTAAATTGCCAGATAAACCTATATGGTTACGAATGATTATTTTCCCTTTAATTGGGTCAACGGGAAGTGCACAAAAGTATGTTCTGATGCATGAGGATATAACAGATCGAAAACTTGCAGAGGAAGATCGAATTAAGAATGAAACCCTACTGAAACAACAAAATGAGGAATATCTCGCCTTAAATGAAGAACTCCGTCAAATAAACGAAGAGCTATACAATTCAAAAGAGAAAATTGAAGAGAATGAACAACGTCTTCAATCCATTAGCAACAATTTGCCAGATGGTTTAATTTACCAAATCGATCAAGGTATAAATATAAAAAAACGAAAATTAATACATATAAGTCAAGGAGTTGTAGATTTACACGAACTAACCCCCGAGGAAGTTTTAAACGACGCATCGTTAATTTATAATCAAATAGTAGAAGAAGATCTGCAACAATTTCTAGAAAAAGAGAGAAATGCAATTGAGACGTTAAGTCCACTAATAGCTGAAGTAAGACTCCGTTTGCCATCTGGGAAAATTGAGTGGCGACTATTTGCTTCTGCCCCCCGTAAGGTAAACAACTCGATTATTTGGGATGGTGTTGAACTGAATATTAACGACCGTAAAATATCCGAACAAGCTCTAAAAGAGACGATGGAAAATTATCAGTTTATGCTCGAAAACATAAACGATATAATTTGGAAAACAGACAATAATCTCTGTTTCACCTATGTAAGTCCTACCGACGAACTAATACGAGGGTACAAATCCGTAGAGGTTATTGGTGTTCCTATTTGGAATTTCATGAGAAAAGAGACGGCAACTCAAATCCAACAGCAAGGGATAGACCCGTATATTGTTACCAATAAAAGTATCGAACCAAAACGACTCGAAATTGAATTTTCGTGCAAGGATGGCTCATGGATATGGATTGATATTTTAATCTCCCCTTATTTTGACAACAAAGGGGTTATGGCTGGTTTTCATGGTATTACCAGGAATATTTCGAAACAAAAAGCGGCTGAATTTCTACAAAAAGAGAGCGAAGAACGTTTACAATTATCGCTGCGGGTAAATAATGCCTCGCTATTCCAAAATAATTTCGGAACCGGCGAAATCACCTCTACTCCACAATTATATCAATCCTTGGGTTACTCGAGTGATGAAATCCCCTCAAAATCAAAGGATTTTATTCCATTGGTACATCCCGAAGACCTCCCTGAAATTACACAATCCATTAACAAACATCTTAACGGAGAGACAGAGAGCTACTTTGCTCAATTCAGAATGCGCTCAAAATCAGGTGAATGGAAATGGATTGAAGAACATGGGCGCAAATTGCCCTATAATCAGGAGAAAAAATCTACCATCCTATTGGGAATTTCCAGAAACATTGACAACCAAAAACAAACCGAATCTTCACTGCTCAAAAATCAACAGCAACTCGAATCTTTTATTAGAAATGCCCCTGTTGTGTTATTTGCCATCGACAAAGATGGAGTGTTCACCTATTCCGACGGGAAGAGGTTACAAACATTAGGACTCAAAACAAATGAACTAGTAGGAACATCGGCATTTGACGTATATGCTGACTATCCGGAAATTATTAGAAAAACAAATAGTGCTCTAAAAGGCAATACAGAAATGGCAATTCACGATATGGGATTTGTTGTTTTTGACACACACTATTCGCCGATTTTCGACTCTAATGGAAATGTGGAAAGTGTTATTGGAGTTGCCACCGACATAACCGAACGACGAAAAGCCGAAGCCCAAATTCGGACGCTAAGTAGAGCCATTGAACAGAGTCCTTCGTCAATTATAATCACAAACTCAGAAGGTAGAATAGAGTTTGTGAACACGAAATTTATCGATTTTATGCAATACTCTTTAGAAGATGTGCAAAATACCACACCACGGATTTTTAATGCCGGTCACATAGCAAACGACTTATATTCAGAAATGTGGGAAACATTAAAATCAGGAAAGGTATGGGAAGGCGAATTTTTAAATCGCAAGAAAGATGGAACACAATTTTGGGAAAGCGTAATTATATCTCCTATAATTGACAAACAGAATAAAATAAGCAACTATATTTTAATAATGGAGGACATTACGGAGAAAAAGCTGATTCTTGAAGAGTTAGTGATTGCTAAAGAAAAAGCGGAAGAGAGTAATCGATTAAAGAGTGCTTTTCTGCAAAACATGTCTCACGAGATACGAACACCCATGAATGCAATCATTGGATTCTCCGACATGATCGAAGATGCCTCACTCTCTGCCGAAAAAAGAACATCGTTCACCAAGATAATTCAAAATAGCAGTCTCCAACTCTTATCCATTGTATCCGATATATTAACAATTTCGGCACTCGAAACAAAACAAGAGAGGGTTTCCCTTGCTCCCATTTGCATTAACAATATTATTGTAGAACTTCTATCGATCTTTAAAACGCAAGCATCGAATCAAAACATCTCACTGCATTCAAAACAAGGATTAACCGACAACCGTTCTATTATTTATACGGATAACACCAAACTCGTTCAAGTTTTTACCAACTTGATTACCAACGCATTAAAATTCACACACGAAGGAACAATTGAATTTGGATATCATCTACTTCCTGAAGAAAACAACAAAGTAACACTTCAATTTTTTGTTAAAGATACTGGTATAGGCATTTCTCCCGATGCCATGGAACGTATTTTCGAACGCTTTAGCCAAGCCAATGATTCCATTAATCAGAAATATGGAGGAACGGGATTGGGACTTGCCATATCAAAAGCATTTGTGGAACTTCTAGGTGGGGAAATTTGGGTAGAATCGGAACTCAACCAAGGATCAACATTCTATTTCACAATCCCCTACAAACCAGTATTCTCTGATAATATAATAGAAATAAAAGATCCATCCATCGTAAAATGCAATACAAAAACAATTTTAGTTGCCGAGGACGAAGAGTATAACTACCTGCTGATTGAGGAGATTCTAAATCGGATGAACACAAAAGTACTTCATGCCAAAAATGGAAAAGAAGCTGTTGAAATATGTGCTGCCAATCCGAAAATTGACGGCATTCTGATGGATATTAAAATGCCTGTAATGGACGGGATCGAAGCCGCAAAGCAGATACAAAAAACACGTCCTAATATTCCCATAATCGCCCTTTCGGCCTACGCTCTGGAACACGAAGTTGAAAAATACAACGATCTTGGATTTCATGGATACATAACAAAACCAATAGATAAACGAATTCTAATCAGCATGATCGATCGATTCAAATAATCTCCGGCATGATAAAAGTAGAGATTCTATTAAAAAACATGTTAGCTCGAAGCTGTATTAAATTGCTGGAATTTGCTTTTAAAAATAAACCAGCTGTAATTATTACACATGTCGAACTTGGGAAAATTAGCCTTAAATACAACCCCGAAAACATAACTCTTGAAGAGATTATGTTCATTATCAATGATCTGGGGTTTGATTCCATAAGCGATCCCGAAGAGATTATTGTTGAGCGAATTAAACAAGCCGCCATAGAACTTATATTTTATGCAAACAACACCAATTCGCTCATTCGCAACTCCGATTATATAAGTCAGAAACTGCAACTGCCTTATCAAAGATTAAGTAAGATATTTAGTCGAACAACTGGCAAAACACTCGAGAAATATATAATTATGCTCAAAATTGAGAAAGCAAAAGAGATGATTGCAAAAAACCAATATTCGTTAAGCGAAATTGCGTTCATGCTCGACTATAGCAGCATTCAATACCTGAGCAATCAATTCAAAACCGTTGCTGGAGTTACGCTTTCGGAGTTTAAGGAGTCACCACTGAAATACAGAATTCCGCTGGAAGATCTTCTATCATAAATAATAGATGACGTAATTTTACACATCTCCTTCAAAATACCGTAACACTTTTACCATTTACAACCGTTTTCTTTGTAACGTAAAAATATTCCCGTTGGGATACCTGTTTCAACATGGATATTTCAATGAGTCTCAAAACAAACACAAATTAAAGTTTACACTAAAACGCACACCCATGGTTCTAAAGAAAAACATCGCTGTTAGCGATAATGGATTCCTGTTTAACCCAACAACCGGCGACAGCTATTCATTGAATGCCACTGGTATAGAATTCCTTAAACTCCTTCAAAAAGGCAAACAAAACGACGAAATTATTGCTGAAATATCCGCTGAATTCGAAATCGATACCATAACGGTAGAAAAGGATTTAAACGATTTTAAAAGCACGCTTGTTCGACTTAAATTAGCGGAATAGGAATGAACACAACAAACAAACCAACCTATGTTATAGCCGTAACGGGACTGAATGCCATTGACAGTCCTGGCCCCGGGATCTCCGTCATTAGGGCGTTGCGTGATGCAACTAGTTTTAATGTCCGCATTATTGGAATTTGCTACGAAACCATGGAACCGGGTATTTACATGCACGATTTGATTGACAAAACCTATCAATCGCCCTATCCTTCGGCCGGAGTAGATGTTCTCATGGAACGATTCCGCTACATAAACGAAATTGAAAATGTCGATTTCCTATTTCCAAATTTCGATGCCGAACTGTTCAATTTCATTAAACTCGAACAACGGTTCAAAACTGAACTAGGAATAAAAATGCTACTGCCCACTTCGGAGCAATTCGAAGCTCGACACAAAACGGAACTTTACGAGTTTGGGCAAAAATACGACATCAAAGTTCCCATCACTAAATCGATTACCAACGCCTCTGAAATAGCCGAAATTGCACAAAAAATTGGCTTCCCCCTGGTGGTAAAAGGGAAATTTTACGATGCTAAAATAGCGTACAACCTAGACCAAGCGGCACAGCATTTTCAGAAAATTAGTGCCCAATGGGGACTTCCAATCCTTATTCAACAATTTGTACACGGAGCGGAAGTGAATGTGTGCGGTGTTGGCGACGGCAATGGCGAACTTTTAGGCGCTGTTCCCATGCGGAAATTGTATATTACCGATAAAGGGAAAGCTTGGTCGGGCATTACAATTGCCGATGACGAACTAATTGAAATGAATCGAGAAATGGTGAAATCGACAAAATGGCGCGGTCCATTCGAACTTGAGGTTATAAAAAACAGCAACGACGAATTTTATTTAATCGAAATCAATCCACGATTCCCGGCATGGTGCTATCTCACCGTGGGAGCAGGTCAAAACCAAATTGAAAGCGCCGTAAATTTCGCCATGGGCACCAAAGTTGAACCCTTTACTACCTACGAGGTGGGCAAAATGTTTGTGCGCTACTCCTACGACATGATTGTTGGAATTGAAGAATTCGAAAAAATATCCACCAATGGCGAACTTTAAAACCGTCAAACCCGAAATTATCAATACAAATAAAACATTAAAAAGACTATAATGGAAACAAAGAAAACATACGAACGCCCCCTTATAAAACCCTTAAACACCGGATTAATGAACAAATTCGGCACTAGAACCGATTATGCAACATTCCCCGATATTGACGGAGCACCGGTTGCCGATTTACTTGAAAAATATGGGTCGCCCCTATTTGTCTATTCAGAAAACACAATCCGCAAAAATTTCGTGGATGCAAAAAGAACCTTCGAAACTCGATATCCAAAAGTTCAATTTGCATGGTCCTACAAAACATGTTATCTCAATGCGGTGTGTAATATTTATCACAGCGAAGGTTCGTGGGGCGAGGTGGTGTCGCGATTTGAATATGATAAAGCCATTCAAAATGGAGTAAAACCCGCTAATATTATTTTTAATGGACCCCACAAATCGGACGACGACCTGCGGATGGCTTCGAAAAACGGATCGCTCATTCACATTGACCATTTCGACGAGCTTTACAAACTGCACGAAATTGCCAGCGAACTGAATATCAAGCCTAGAGTTGCCATTCGAGTAAACATGGATGTTGGAATATATCCAAAATGGGATCGATTTGGATTTAACTACGAAAATGGGCAAGCGTGGGAGGCTATAAATAAAATTATTGCCAACGGAAAGCTCGAACTTGTTGGTCTTCATACACATATTGGAACCTATATTATGGTAACAAGTGCCTACGCGCTTGCGGCAAAAAAAATGGCCGATTTGGCGTTGAGCATCAAGCGACAGTTCAACAAAACCATAACATACATCGATATGGGAGGCGGTTTTGCGTCCAAAAACACGCTAAAAGGAGCCTATTATCCCGGAACCGACACTATTCCGGACATTTCGGAATATGCCGAAGCCATAACATCAACGCTTTTGAATGCTGGGTTTCCGCACGACGAACTTCCGTATCTGTACATGGAAACAGGCAGAGCACTAATTGACAACGCCGGATTTATGGCAGGAACTGTTATTGCTAATAAACGACTTTCTGACGGACGTTCAGCAACCATTGTCGATTTTGGAGTTAATACGCTATTTACCTCTTTTTGGTACGATCACAGAGTTACGCACGTTGAAGAACTGGGCGTTCATACCGAAGACACCGTACTTTATGGCCCGTTGTGCATGAACATCGACGTTATTCGCGAAAACATTGCATTACCAGCATTACGCCCTGGAAATCATCTAGTTGTGCACTACGTTGGGGCGTATAATGTAACGCAATCGATGCAATTTATTTCGTTCAGACCTGCGGTGGTTTTAATCGACACCAATGGAAAACCACATTTAATTCGACAACAAGAGAATTTAGATATTGTACAAAGTCACGAAGTGTTGCCTGATTACTTAAACAACAAGTAAAACAGCCTAAAATAACTTCCCAAATTTATTGTACTTTTGGGAAGTTATTTTTGTTTTGATTCCATATCAACATTTAGTTTAAAGAGCTACAAAAAGTGAATAGTACAAAACCAGCCTATTATTCGAAGTTAATTTTCGAAGGGATTTTAAACAGTTACACGCAAATATATTTCAGCAAAAATAAAGCACTAGCGTTTGCATTGATTATTGTTTCATTTTCTGATCTAAGCGCAGGTTTAAGTGGATTGTTAGCCATATTAATTACTCAACTAACGG
>JAQVXQ010000003.1 GCA_028709085.1 Salinivirgaceae bacterium
CAAAACAATCTTCAAGGCCTCCACCACCATCAAAGTCAGTTCCAATACCAACGTGGTCAATTCCTGCTACTTTAACCATATGATCGATATGATCAACCGCATCGGAAACGGTGGCTAATAAAGGCGGAAAATTTATGTCAATCTGATACCAATCTTCAAGACCTAACTTACGCTCCTCTTCGGCATAATTAGACCACTCGGAGTGCTTTGCCCAAAAAGCCTTTATAGCACTATCACGTTCAGCGCTTTGCTGGTGTTCTTTCACATAATCACTCAATATGCACATTTGTACCACGCCGCCATTTTTGGCTAAGGCTTTTAACATATCATCGTTTAAATTGCGCGGATGGTTGCATAAAGCCCGCGCACAAGAGTGTGAGGCAATTATTGGATGTTTACTCAATTTCAAAACATCATAAAAAGCAGAATCGGATGCGTGCGAAACATCAATCATGATTCCCAATTGATTCATTCGCTCAACCACCTTTTCGCCAAAAGCCGATAAACCATTAAACTCTGCACCATTTTGATCGGTCGATGAATCGGAAATGTCATTATTTTTGGTGTGAACAAGAGTAATATAACGAGCACCTAAGTCGTAAAAGTGATTGATATTATCCAGATTGTCGCCGATGGGATATCCATTTTCTATTCCAAAATAGATTGCCCGCTTGCCTTTTCGCTCAAGGATATATCCGTGCTCTGCGGTAGTGGCAATTTCGGCTTTTTCACTATTGAGTTCCACGGCTGTTTGCGATGCTTTGAAAATCTGTTCCGCTTTTGCAAAAGCACTAGCATAGCCAACACTATCGCGTTCACCTTGTCCAATAAACACGGCGAAAAACACCGCATCTAAACCGCCTTTTTCCATACGAGGAATATCAATCTTGCCTTCTCCTTTGCGTCCATCGTGTTCAATTCCAATATTAAAATCAGTATTAAAGAACTTTAGTGGAGTATCGGTATGTGAATCAATTGTAAACACATTATGATGAATTTCAGATGCCTTTTCTTCCATGGTCTGGCAGGATGAAAACAGGAGAACACCTGCTGAAAAGAGGGTGAAAATTTTATACATATCTATGGTTTTTATTTTGGCCTAAAGGTAAAAATAAATTATTGGGTTTTTACCGTATAACTGTTTTAACGTTCAATGTATTAGAAACAGGATTACAACGAAATAACGACAATCAAAATTAAAAAACATATAGAGAAAATTTAGCCCTGTCAACCTTTCTGCTAGTTGCGAAACAGGACTAAAGCCCTTTACTTCAACAAATTAACCAATCAGAGTCCACCTAGTATAATCGTAGGATAGAATTTTGCTTTTGCATATTTTACAGAAATAAAAACGGAAATACTATACAAAAAAGCAGATGCTCTAAAAACCATTTGTCGGTAGATTGTAATATATTTGTGATCAAAATCACTATATAGAGATGAAACACACGAAACTAAACACAAATTGGAACGCTGATCCAAATAATCCAGAACCAACGATTTCACTGATTGAGAATGGAATAGAACTCTCCTTTTTATTAGATTCAACTGCGTTTGAGCATATCGACAAAGAGGATATGGGTAGTTTGGAGTTTCAAAATGTGTTTGCCTACCGATTAGAGTCAACCAATAATGAAGACTCGTCTAGCAATCAATTTCGGTTTAAAAACGACCAATTGCCTCGGGGAGCGTTTTACGAACTCGTAAACTCAAAATGGGACAGCAATTTCCCCAACGACAAAATCGTTGTAAATGAATCGATTAATAAAAAAGAGATACGCCATTTTGTCTTCTTCTTAGGGAATACTATATTTGAGTGTCTAGCAACAGATTATCAATTTAATTATAAAAACAACTTAATCGAGATTCTGGATGAGAAATATCCAAAGGGATATCTAAATCATTACATCTCCATGTTTACTTCGCAGTTTAGCAAACCCACCATCGACAATTTTAAAATCTACACCGATTTGTACATACAAATGGAGAGCAAAAAGGAGTTTATTGATCTGAAAAACGAACTTAAAAACATTAAGAAAAATAACGATTTGAGTCTATATCTGAAATTCGCCAACAGATTTGAGATAATTGGCTTTGGGATAAAACAACTCAATGATATGATTAAGGTGATTGAAAATCATAACATTTAAAAAATATGGCAATAGTTCAATTGTCAATTATAAGGGGGGAACAAAAAAAGAGTCCATTTGCACGTCACAAATTTATGGACCTTTCAGGAAGGAAGGTTATAGCGATAAAAGATTTTGCGTATCTTTACCCACATTAATAAAAACAAAACACATCTAAATTCATGCGATTAAACGCGGTAAATTTAATTAAACGATACGGGAAAAGAACGGTTGTACGAGGCGTAAACGTGGAGGTTAACCAAGGGGAAATTGTTGGTCTTCTGGGCCCTAACGGAGCTGGGAAAACCACCACATTCTACATGATCGTTGGACTTATAAAACCAAATTCAGGGAAAATATTTGTTGACAACGAGGAGATTACAAACGAACCGGTCTATTTGCGAGCAAAACGGGGCGTGGGCTACTTGGCGCAAGAAGCTTCCGTATTTCGAAAGTTAAGTGTCGAGGACAATATAACCGCCGTAATGGAGATGGCAGGCTACAGCAAAGAGTATCGACAAGATAAACTGGAGGACTTGCTTGATGAATTTGGACTGCAACGGATTCGAAAGAGCCTTGGGGTTCAACTGTCAGGTGGAGAACGTCGCAGAACTGAAATTGCACGCGCTCTAGCCATTGATCCAAAGTTTATTTTGCTCGACGAGCCTTTTGCAGGCGTTGATCCCATTGCAGTTCAGGACATACAAGAGATTGTATATAAACTAAAAGAGAAAAACATTGGGATATTAATCACCGACCACAATGTTCACGAAACGCTTAGTATTACCGACAGAGCTTACCTCCTATTCAACGGCTCGATTCTAAAAGCCGGAACCGCCGAAGAGCTTAGCCTCGACGAGCAAGTTCGCAAAGTATATTTAGGGGAAAACTTTGTCCTACGAAAAAAATAGATAACCTCCACAGATCATCAACGAACGATTTACAATGAGGATTTTCATACTACTTCTTTTTCTTTTGTGTCAACTATCCTCCGTTGCCCAACTCACTAAAGTCAGAGGTCAAATAAAAGATGTCTCGACTGGTGAGGCTATGCCTTTCGTAAATATATCGTTCACAAACACCTCGATTGGTGTAATTTCCGATATTGAAGGAAATTATTACATTGAAACCCGAAACAAAGTAGACAGTATCGTATTCTCCTATGTTGGATATCAGAAAGAATCGAGGCCCATAAGGGCGAATGCGTTTCAAGAGATGTACATAAATTTGACCCCGCTCGCCATTTCACTTCAGGAAATTATTATTCGTCCCGAAAAAAACCCTGCACTGATACTCCTAGACTCGTTAAATAAATATAGAAAAGAGAATAATCCGGATAGATTGGAAAACTGGGAGTCGGAGATATACAATAAAATGGAGTTTGACATCAGTAACATTGGTGATGATTTTAAAAATAATCGACTTTTAAAACAATTCAAATTCGTATTTGAGTACATGGACACGTCGGTCATCAGCGGAAAAAACTACTTGCCCATTTTTATCACAGAAACCGTTTCAAATCTGCATTATCAGAAAAACCCAAAAAAAGAGAAAGAGATCATTAAAGCATCGAACATCAGTGGCGTAAAAGACGATCAATTATCCCAGTTTATGGGACAGATGTATCTGAAGGTCAATCCATACGACAATTTCATTCAGCTTTTCGGAAAAGGATTTGTGAGCCCAATTGCACGATTTGGTCCCCTTTATTACAAATATTATTTAATCGACAGTTCGTGTATCGACAATAAATGGTGCTATCAAATATCATACTTACCACGGCAAAAACAACAACCCACATTTTCAGGCGACTTTTGGATTCACGACACCACCTATGCCCTATGTAGAATAAATGCCCGAATAGCCCAAGATGCCAACTTAAACTTTGTAAACGACTTGGTTTTCAGTCTCGACTACGAGCATGTAAACGACAGTATTTGGTTTGCAAAACTCGAAAACACGTTTATCGATTTCAATATATCGGATCGCACCTCCGGAATATTTGGAAAAAAAACAACGTCATACAAAAATACCCGTTTTGATGTTTTGAGGGACGAAAAATTTTTCAATCCACAACTCGGACAAGAACTCATAACTCTGGATGGAATTAACGATTTAGCTCCCGACAAATGGGTGGAGATGCGGCATTTGAATTTGACCGAAAAAGAGATTCAAATTTTCGACATGGTGGACAGCATTAAGCAAGTACCCATATTCAAAACATGGGTCGATGTAATTAACACGGTTATAAAGGGATATTATATAATTGGGCTGTTTGAAATCGGTCCTTATTATAAACTCTATAGTTTTAATGCCATTGAAGGAAATCGGTTTCGATTTGGAGGTAGAACCAGCAACGACCTGAGCAAGAAGGTGTTATTCACGGGTCATGTTGCCTACGGCGATAAAGATAAGCGGTGGAAGTTTGCGCAAGGCGGTCTTTACATGTTCAATAAAAACCCTCGACGCTCCGCCGGATGGGACATAAAACACGATATCGAACAACTGGGAATTAGCCAAAATGCCTTCACACAAGACAACATACTCGCCTCCTTTTTGCGCCGAACATACAATAAAAAACTAACCCTTGTTGACGAAATTCAACTCTATATTGAACATGAATGGTATCAGGGATTATCAAACAAGGTTAACATTAAAAGTCGGCAAATATGGGCAACACAATATGTTCCATTTATTGTTGATAATTTCAACGACAACACAATAAAAGAATTAAATGTTATTCCAACCACCGAAATCACAGTAAATACCCGTTACGCATACAACGAAAAGTTTATAATGGGCGAATTTGAACGGGTTAGTTTAGGCACCCATTATCCCATTTTCAACCTCGATTTAACGGCAGGAATTAAAGGTATTCTCAACAGTCAATACGATTATTATCGAATCCATGCCAGTATTGACCATGGTTTCAACATTAACCCAATAGGCCGATTCCGCTACATTCTCGACGGCAGTTTTTACATTGGAACAGCTCCCTATCCGTTACTTCAAATCCACGAAGGAAACGAAACCTACTCCTTCGATGACTATGCTTTTAACATGATGAATTACTACGAATTTGCTTCCGATAAATATTTAAGTTTGCTAGTAGAGCATCATTTCGATGGATTCTTTTTCAATCGAGTGCCGTTTTTCAGGAAACTAAAATGGCGAGAGGTAGTTTCTGCAAAAAGTCTTATTGGTAGAGTAAGTGAAAAAAACCTGAATGCGATGCGTTTCCCCGATGGAATGCGCCAGCTAAGCAAACCCTATGGCGAAGCAAGTATTGGAATTGAAAATATTTTCAGACTATTCCGAATCGATGCCATGTGGCGTTTATCGTACCTTTCGCAACCTGCGGGTTCGGAAAATATGCCTACGATCCCCCGATTTGGCATTCGTGCCCAAATGAAATTTGAGTTTTAATATCTCCGCCTAAAATCGAATTGTAAAAATCGTTTTTCCGGGTTTGGATACCACGCCAATCGTTCCGCCTTGTGCCCGTATAAGTTGGCGCGATAGTGCCAGTCCAATGCCGGAACCTCCTTGGCGAGTGGTGAAAAATGGGATAAATATCTTGTCAATAACCTCGGGAAGGATTCCTAACCCATTATCCTCCACTTGTATTACCACGTTTCCAGTGGAATTAAAGTAGGCGCGCATCTTAATTTTGGGTTTCACTTCGCCATCGACCGCCTGTATTGCATTGTTGAGAAGGTTAATAATGACACGCTCCATCATCGATTCATCGGCAACAATTTCCATATCGGGAACACTGATATCCAATTTCAATTCGATGTTGTTTTCTCGAATATCGTTTTCATGCAACTTACACAACTCTCTCAAGAAACCTTCCACCTTAAATCGCTCGAACTTGGGTTGCGATGTTTTGGTCAAATTCCTGTAAGTCTCCACAAACTTAAGCAATCCGGCACTTCGTTTATGAATTGTGTTAATGGCCAGACGGATATCGTCCACGTCATCGGGTAAGAATTCCGACTGATTCTGAAACATCCCTTTCAACGTCTCGGTGAGCGACGTTACTGGAGTAATGGAGTTCATTATTTCGTGCGTTAAAACCCGAATCAGTTTTTGCCACGACTCAATCTCCTGCTCTTCGAGTTCTGACTGGATATTCTGAATACTCACCACCTTAATAACTCCGGACTCTTGCTTTATTGTTTTGGCATTCACGGAGAGATAAAAAATCTCATCCTCCATTCGTATTTTTATTAACTTCTTTTTTCCATCCTTTAAATCAGAAACAACGTCAAACAAGGCTTTATCAATGGACTCTAATTGATTAACATTGGTAAAATCACGAAACCCAAAAAGCCGATTTATGGAATTATTGGATATGATTACTTGACCTCCGGGGCGGAATGCAACCAACCCAATTCCAATGTGTTGGATAATTGTTTTGTAAAAAAAACTTTGCTCTTCTTTATCTTGCTTAATTTCACGGAATTGCGATAAAATCTCGTCAAAAACGCTGCTTAATTCAGAAAATGCCTTCCCCTGTTCCTGCGAACTGAAATTATAGTTAAACTCCCCAAATCGGATGGCTTCAAAAAAGGAGGTAAGTTTTTGATTGGTAATACACACCAACTTGTAAACCCAATAGACCTGCAAGGGTATTGACAATAAAAGCAGAATGGCGGTGTAGATGAGTGAAGTTTTAAACCAAACCCACGAAAACAAAAATATTGTGCATGTCAACAAGGCTATTTGCATAACCATGCGAATCTCGAAACGTTTAAATACCATGTTTTTCAATTCTACGATACAACGATGTACGGGTCAACCCCATTTGTTTTGCAGCAATAGATACATTTCCCTGCGTTTTTTCGAGCACCGATTTTATAACTCTTTTTTCAATCTCATCGAGATTATAGGTATCTAAATCCATGGCTGAACTTTTAGATTTTTTCGACGGATTCAAAATAAAATCGCTTGGCTCCAATGTATTTCCCTCACTCATAATAATTGCACGTTCAATGGCATGTTGCAACTCACGAATATTTCCGGGCCAGGTGTACATTTGCAACTCTTTCATGGCAGCAACACTTATTTTCCGTATTCGTTTTTTATACTTTCGCAGATAAATATTAAAATAATGTTCCGCCAACAAAGGAATATCATCGGCGCGATCTCTGAGCGGTGGAATATGTATTTCAACCGTATTGATTCGATATAGTAAATCCTGTCTAAACTCCGAATTATGAACCATTTCGTAGATATCAGAGTTGGTTGCACAGATTAAACGAATATTGATATCGGTAGCTTGGGTGCTTCCCAAACGGACAACTTGCCGACGCTCGATGGCGGTCAAAAGTTTTGCTTGCAACGGAAGCGTCAAATTGCCAATCTCGTCTAAAAACAATGTTCCACCCGATGCTACTTCAAATCGTCCCTCCTTAGCCTGTTTAGCATCGGTAAAAGCTCCTCGTTCGTATCCAAAAAGTTCGCTCTCAAACAAGGTTTCGGGAATGGCACCCAAATCAACATTGATAAAGACATCCTCGCTGCGCAAACTACTTCGGTGAAGTGCTCGGGCAACAACCTCTTTTCCCGTTCCATTTTCACCAAGCACCAAAACACTGGCATCAGTTTTAGCCACTTTGCGAATATTCTCCATGACTTTTTTCATGGATGCCGACTCGCCAATAAAATCCTTAAATGGAGTGTCGATACTTTCCGATATATGTTTCACAATATTTCGTTGCTGCGATGTTTCGTTCCGCGATTGTCGCAATCGAATTCCGGCCAATACGGTGGCAAGTATTTTTTCATTCTGCCACGGTTTCAGGATAAAATCAGCAGCTCCAGCCTTTATGGCTCGTACCGCTTTTTCGGTATTTCCATAAGCGGTAATAAATATAACAACAGCAGCCGGATCGATTTCCAATATTTTTTCGAGCCAAAACAAACCCTCCTGTCCACTTATGGCATCGTGTTTAAAATTCATATCCAGCAAAATGGCATCAAACTTATTTTTCAGAATATGGGTTTCAATATTTTCGGGGTTTGTCTCCGTAACCACCAAATCGACATGGGATTTAAGAAGTAGTTTTAATGAGATCAAGATATCTTCATTATCATCGACAACCAATATTTTTCCTTTTTCGTCCATAATACTTTTTATTGAGTGCGGTTATTTTATTATCTGTTGCCAATCTTATTATTTATTGACTATACATTGATGTTCTTCAATTTCGGTGTGAAACATGTCCGCTTTATGTTTGAGACATTGAAATGAAAGGGCTTTTAATCGTAGTTGGAAACTAGAACTATACAACATTCATTCTTCATTATGTCTCAAGAGGTAGAACAAAGGAACAAAACTCTCTCGATCAAGAATCTCTTTGCCAATGTTTACAAATCGGATTTAAAATCAAGAAGTCCACCTAACGAATATCAATAATTGGATCAAATAACGACCTAAAGATAGGGCATTTGCATTAAAAAACAATAGGATTATCGGCAATTCAGCGATAATCCTATTATACAAATTCGAATGTATATATCTCTATTTTATGAGAATCGGGGTATTTACAAGTACCTTTTATTATTTAAAATAGTCTTTCATTCGTTCGAAAATACTTTTACCACTATTGTCCTCTTGGGGAGCAAACGCTGCCGAATCGGATAATTTTTCAATAATTTTACGTTCCTCTTTTGATATTTCAGATGGAATCCAAATATTAACCTGTACGAGAATATCTCCACGACCGTATCCATTGATTTCGGGAACTCCTTTGCCTCGCAGACGAAGAATTTTTCCGGATTGTGTTCCAGGTTCAATTTTAATTTTCGCTTTTCCATCGACAATGGGCACTTCGACGGTAGTTCCCAAAATAGCATTGGGAATACTAATAAAGAGGTTGTGAATTAGGTCGTTGCCATCTCTTATTAATTCTGGGTGTATCTCCTCTTCAATCAGCACATGCAAATCGCCATTCACTCCACCTCTACGTGCAGCATGGCCTTTGCCGGTAACGGTGAGTTGCATTCCCTCGGTAACTCCTGCAGGTATTTTTATGGTTACAACATCGTCCTCTTTAACAATTCCTTCGCCATGACATGAAGCACATTTGGATTTAATAATCCGTCCTTCGCCACCGCATGTTGGACATGCTGAGGCAGTTTGCATTTGTCCTAAAAAGGTATTTGCAATTCGCGTTACCCTACCGGCACCATTACATGTTGTACATGTTGAATAGCCATCGGATCCTTTTGCACCGGTTCCATCGCAGGCGTTACAGGATATATATTTGTTAATTTTTATCTTTTTCTCAGCCCCATTTAACACTTCGGTGAGCGAAAGTTTAATTTTAACACGGATATTTCCACCTTTATTTACATGGCGCGAGTTTCCACGACCAAAACCTCCAAAACCTCCAAAAACACTATCGCCAAAGATATCGCCAAAGGAAGAGAAAATATCTTCCACGGTCATGCCACCTCCGGAATATCCGCCGCCGCCGCCAGAGAATGCTTGATGTCCAAACTGGTCATATTTACGTCGTTTATCGTCGTTTGACA
Source organism: Salinivirgaceae bacterium (assembly GCA_028709085.1). Classification (GTDB taxonomy): domain Bacteria; phylum Bacteroidota; class Bacteroidia; order Bacteroidales; family Salinivirgaceae; genus JAAYQU01. The sequence continues at coordinate 9,675 of JAQVXQ010000003.1, forward strand.
ATATATCGTATGCTTCTGCAGCCTCTTTAAATTTCTCTTCGGCCTCTTTATCTCCCGGGTTACGGTCGGGATGAAATTTGAGTGCCATCTTTCGATATGATTTTTTTATCTCTTCCTTATCGGCCCCTTTGCTGACCCCCAATATTTCGTAATAGTCTCTTTTTGACATCTTTAGTATATATGTTTTATTTAATGCAGACCTATTCGCCTACCACAACTTTTGCAAATCGTATAACTTTATCATTTAAGTAATAACCTTTGGTTATCACATCAACAATTCTTCCTTTCAACTCCTCGTTTGGGGCAGGAATTTTAGTAATGGCTTCGTGTTTATCGGTATCCAACTCCAGACTCATTGCATCAATGGCCACTACCCCCTTTTGTTTTAAAAATTCCAGAAATTTTCCATAAATTAGATTGACGCCAACTTTCACACCTTCAATATCCTTAGCGGTATCAATGGTAGCAATTGCTCGTTCAAAATCGTCCACTACTGGAAGGATGTCGATGAGAATGTCCTGACCAGCGGATTTAATTAAATCGATTCGTTCTCTTAACGTTCTTTTTTTATAGTTGTCAAATTCAGCAACCAAGCGCACGTATTTATCATTTGCTTCGGCAACTTGTTGTTTCAACGCCTCCTCTACCGATAGCGTTTGCTCCAGGTCATCGTCTGTATTTTGGTAAGCATTATTCTCATTCGTAGATTCTCCCAAATTCACTTCTGTGTCAACGTTTTCCGAAGCAATTTCTTCGTTCTCTCTAATTTTCTTCTTAGCCATATTCTTAATATTCTAATTGTTCAAATCTTCAAACAAAACCCACTAAAAAAGCATATTCAAAGGAATCTGAATATGATTTACTGTGGTGTCTGCATATCTATTTTCATGCTTGGTTAACAAATTATTTGCCAAATGTCCAATTATGAAGATTTGTCGCATAATCGTCTCTCCTTTGTGTCAAACTGGCATAGAAGCGGGTTTTCTTAAACAATTTCGTCACTAATACTCAGGCATTATGATCCATAATATTAAATAGATTAACCCTCCAGGAAATCCAGCACTCAAAATGGTGAGTAGTAAATAGGCCAATCGTGTAAGCGATGGATCCCACCCCAAATATTCGGCAATTCCACCGCAAACCCCTGCCAACAAACGATTGTTTGAACGTTTCAATTTTCGTCCCATAAGTTATACTTGTTAAAGATTCGATTCTTATTCAGGGGACAAAACTAGTGGTTTTAAACCATTAATCCGAAATAGAATAACTTTAAAATGGAGGCAACAATAAAAGAGAGAAATAATTCATATATTTACGTTCAAGAGAACGAATTCTATTTTTCACATTAACATTTCAACTATGCGATTCATTAACATTACCACCCTACTTGTAAGCCTTATTTTGCTGCTCTCTTGCGGACAAAAATCAAAAAAAATCGAATTGGTCGTCACTACCGATGTGCACGGAAAGATATTTTCTTACGACTATGCAAACGACAAACCATCCGAAAACAGCCTGTCAAAGGTCTCATTTCTAGTTGACTCACTCCGAAAGGAAAACAAGCAACTATTTATTTTCGATTGTGGCGATTTACTGCAAGGCACACCAGCCATTTATCATCAAAACTATTTGCAAAACACAGAAAACCACCCCATAGTAGCAATCATGAAACACATTGGTTATAGCGCTTCTGTGGTTGGTAACCACGATATTGAATGTGGGCCGGAGATATACAATAGTCTGAATGAACAGTTCAATCATCCTTGGCTTGGAGCAAATATTGTAAACATAAAAACAGGGAAGCCTCATTTTAAACCCTATACTATAATAAAGGATAATGGCCACAAAATTGCCATTCTTGGACTAATTACCCCAGGCATTCCTGGATGGCTACCGGCCAAATTATGGAAAGATCTTGAATTTGAAGATATGGTTGAGTCTGCATCAACATGGATGGCAACCATAAAAAAAGAGGAAAATCCCGACTTTATCATTGGATTATTTCATTCGGGATGGAATTCAACCTACGGCGGCGTTGATTCATTGAGCGTTAAAAACGAGAACGCTTCGCTAACCGTGGCGCATGAAGTTGATGGTTTTAATCTTATTTTCATTGGACACGATCACGATCGTCGGGTGTTTGATATACAGAATAAAAATAACAACCGGGTTGTGATTGTCGATGGTGGTTCTCATGCCAGAACTGTGGGTCGAGTTACCTTAAATGTGTCGGCACAAAACGACTTAACCGTTGATACCGCATGGGTTGAAAACATCAGCAAACTGAGCAACAGTTCGACCTACGATTCTGTTTTTGCCAACGAAGGAGATAAAATTAAAACGTGGATTAACTCACCAGTATGCACCATTGACGAGTCCATTAATTGCAACGATGCTTTAGTTGCGCCCTCAACGTATATGAATCTAATTCACGAAATCCAACTGGCCGCTACCAATGCCGACATTTCATTTGCCACGCCGGTTAGCATTTATAATCGAACCTCATCGGATACCCTTAGGGAAAGCGATCTATTTAAACTTTACTCTTTTGAGAACAAACTTTACACCCTAAAAATGACTGGAAAAGAGATTCGATCATACCTTGAGTATTCCGTTCATTTATGGTTTAATAATGATTTTCCTAATTCTACGCTATTGCAATATCAGGACAAAAGCAAATCAAATAAATTAAGCCGGCCGTATTATAATTTCGCCTCTGCTGGAGGAGTCAAATACAACATCGATTTCAGACGAAAACCCGGAGACCGTATATATGGAATTAAACTAAACTCGGGCGAAAATTTATTACCCAACAAAAACTATTTAGTTGCTGTAAATAGTTATCAAGCCAATGGTGGCGGTGGACATCTGGAAATTGGAGCAGGAATTCCAAAACAGGAAATTGAACGTAGAACGGTTTCAATATCCGAAGAGGAGGTTCGCACAATAATGCGAAGTTATCTGTTTAATCAAAAAGAGTATCGAGTAAACAAAACTCAAAATTGGACTTTACACCCATCGTCTTTGTGGAAAGAAAGTGCTGAAAAAGAGCTAAACGAATTTTTCAACAAATCCTATTAATTTGCAACAAAATTCAATTAACACGAAAGCAAGAGTACGAATTTTAAAATAGTAAATTTTACCCAATGTAAGAAGTTTGCTAAGGGAGTTATATATTTGAGAATACAACAAAATAAAATAAATGAGGATTCTGATTCTTAGCATATTACTTATAATTGTTTCAACATTTGGAGGATTTTGTCACCAACAGCAAAAACTCGACTCCCTTTTGGCTGTTGTTGACACCCAATCTTTAAATGAAAAGATATCCACACTACAATCTATTGCCATATTTTACATTGGAGTAAATCCAGACCTAACAGTAAAATATGCCCTTCTAGCAAAAGAGGTTGCAGAAACAACCAATGCAGATACAGCAACGATTGCACAAACGTTGCATATACTTGGAACAGCATATTGGTACAAAAAAGATCTTGTGAAATCGTTGGAATACCTATTGAAAAGTCTTAAATATAGACAAGAGATTAATGATTTACATGGAATTTCGAAATCGCTGAATAACATTGCGATGATCTATCGAAACTCGAATCAAAAAGCAGAAGCGTTGGAGATGTACAGGCAATCGCTTGAGATTAAGAAGAAACTCAACGACACCATCGGGATGGCAGCTACTTACAACAATATAGGGAATGTATATATTAGTCTCAACCAACTACAAACCGCCCTGGAATACGCTCATAAAGCGGCTACTATCTGGGAGAGTTTAACAAATAAAACCGGATTATCGCTGTGCTACAACTCGATTGCTATTATTTATAGAGATTTAAAATATTACAACAAAGCGCTCGAATACCTTTTTAAAGCACAAACCATTGCCCGACAAGACGGAAACAAACTTGAACTTACTGAATTTCTAATGAACATAGCGGATGTCTATGAAAAAACAGGGCAATATGGGCCGACTATAAAACATTACGATGAAGCCTTAGAATTAGCAATCGAACTAAAAGATCTAACCTCACAGCAAATAATACATAGCAAACTTTCCGGTTTTTATGACCGAACCGGTAATTACAAAAAAGCCTTTGAGCACCATAAAAAAGCCACTACTTTAAAGGATTCCATAAACATCCAGGAGGCTAATCAAAAGTTATCCGAAATTAAACTTAAATACGAGAAGGAGAAAAATGAAAAGGAGATAGAATCGCTAATACAACAAACTAACATTCAAAAGCTTAAGGTGTATGAAAGTCAGTCAAATTTCAATACACTGGCACTTATCACACTTCTTGTGTTGCTTTTAATTATCTTAATTCTAAGTCGATATCGACTAAAGATAAAACACAATAAAATCCTTGACCAAAAAATACAAGAGCGAACAGCCTCTCTGCAACATGAGATTGCAGAACGAAAACGGATACAAGAAAAAGAGCTGAAAACTCGTGAACGATATAAGTACATCCTCAACACCCTTCCGCTAGGAATGATTCACTACGACGAAGAAGGTACAATTATAAGTGTTAATCCGGCATGGACTACCATGTTTGACGTATCGATGGACAGTGTAGAAAAACACAAAATTGACACTGCTATTGAAGACAAAGTCTTATTAAAATCACTTTATACAGCATTGGAAAAAAAATCGTACAACTACGATCACATCACTCTATTTAATAGTAAAACATCAACCCACCTAAATGTGTACATTTCAAGCTTATACTCTGAAACCGGAGGATTTCTCGGAGCATTTGGAATTTTTGAAGATATAACCACACAAGTTAAAGCCAAAGAAACACTTAAAATAAGCGAAACGCAATTTCGCGAACTTTCAGATAGCTTGCCAGAAATGATTTGCGAAATAGACACCGATGGGTTTTTAAAATACGCAAATAAAATAACGTTTGACAAACTTGGGTACGACATCGATGTTTTATATCATAAATTTCATGTTTTAAATCTCTTTGCAAAGAAAGATCAACCCCAGCTCATTAGAATGTACTTCACATTACAAGCCAATGTAGAATCTGAAATACAACAAGATATCACCATTGTTACTCAACGTGGCGAAGAACTTGAAGCCATTATAAAAGTAAATAATGTAATTAAAGAGGACAAAATTGTTGGTTTTCGAGGAATAATAATTGATATAACCGAACGCAAAAGGCAGGAGACTGAATTGCGTATAGCAAAGGAGAAGGCGGAAGAGGCCGATCATTTAAAATCGTCGTTTCTTACAAACATGAGTCACGAAATACGAACTCCAATGAATGGGATTTTAGGATTTAGTGAGCTTTTGCGCGACGAGGATTTAAACGAAGAGCAGAAGGAGAATTATTTGGATATCATTATTAAAAGCAGCAATCAACTATTGCAAATAATCGACGATGTTGTAAATGTATCAAGAATTGAAGCGGGCGAGGTGGATATCATAAACCGACAAATCGATTTAAAACGGTTCTTTAACGAACTGCTTATTTTCTTCCGGGGATTTATCGCCTCCCAAGCTGAAAAGATCAATATCGAGGTTCACTACATGGTGCCGGACGAGAACTCGCTTATTCTTGTGGATCATTATCGATTACAACAAATTTTAAACAACCTGATAAACAACGCTATAAAATTCACAAAAGAAGGAGACATCGAATTAGGATGTTACCTCTCTCGGAACAACATGTTGAAGTTTTTTGTTAAGGATTCAGGAATAGGGATTGCCCCAAAAGATCACAAAATTATATTTGATCGATTCATACAAATGGACGAAACCCATTCCAAAAGACATGGTGGCACTGGACTTGGGCTCACCATAAGCAAAGCATTAGTGGAACTTATGGGTGGCAAAATCTGGGTGGAAAGCGAAGTAAACAAAGGGGCTACATTCTATTTCACTATTCCTTATAATCAGGTAGAGACAAACTGCGACGATGCCTCTTCGTATGAAAACAGCAATTCAATACTTCCATCGTGGAATAGTAAAACCGTTTTAATAGTGGAAAACAACCCTCAAATTGCAAAAGAAATTGAATCATACCTCAAGCCTACAAAAATAAACATTTTACATGCCGACAACAACATCCAAGCTATTGATGCAGTTGTACAAAATACAAACCTCGATATGATTATTATCGACAATCAAACCGCCAAATTCTCCGATTACATGCTTATTAAACAGATTAAATTGAAGAATAGGCATGTACCCATCATTGTGCAATTATCGAACGCAACCATTGAAGAAAAAAATAGAATCTTAGAATCCGGTTGTCGCGACTACATAATAACCCCAATAAACAAGCTGGTACTGATAAGCAAAATGAATAAGATTTTTAACCCATCGTAAATACAAATCCAATCCCTAAATAACCGTAATTGCAACCTCCTTTTTCTCGGTCAAACAACCAATAACTATTGGATCGATTCCGTTTTCAGTCAACAGTTTTTCCACCTGAGCAACCGAACCGTGTTCAACCGCTATCAACAGTCCGCCACTGGTTTGTGGATCACAAAGAAGATATTTATCGCGCTCGTTTTTCAACGTTACAAAATGTCCGTAACTATCCCAATTGCGATATGTGCCTCCGGGAATACATTTTTGGTCTAAATAGTATTGCACATCAGGGAAAGTTGGGATTTTATCCAATTCAATTTCTGCCGACAAACCACTTCCATCGCACATCTCCGAGAGATGACCCAAAAGTCCAAATCCAGTTACATCCGTCATTGCGGTAACTCCTTCAATATCAGCCAGTTTTTCGCCTATTGCATTTAGAACCGACATAGCATTGGGTGCTATATTTTCATGTTCAGCAAGGAGTTTTCCTTGTTTTTGTGCCGTAGTAAGAATGCCAACGCCCAGGGGTTTGGTTAAATACAATGTACATCCCACCGTTGCGGTATTGTTTCTTTTTAGTTTTTTCAAATCAACTCGACCGGTAACTGCCAATCCGAAAATGGGTTCGGGCGAATCAATACTATGACCTCCTGCCAATACAATGCCTGCTTCTTTGCACGTCTGACGACCACCTTCCAACACTTGTTGTGCTATTTCGGGTGACAATTTATCAACCGGCCATCCCAAAATAGCAATGGCAAGCAATGGTTTTCCGCCCATGGCATAAATATCGCTAATGGCATTGGTGGCTGCAATTTTCCCAAAGGTAAAGGGATCATCGACAATGGGCATAAAAAAATCGGTGGTGCTGATTATTGCTGTTCCGTCGCCCAAATCATACACGGCAGCATCGTCACGACTGTCGTTTCCCACAAGCAAATTGGCATCGGGAAGAAAATTTATTTTGGTTTTTAAGATCGTGGTCAATACTTTAGGCGATATTTTACATCCGCATCCTGCACCATGACTGTATTGAGTAAGTTTTATGGTATTCATAATTTTATAGTTTTGCTACTGTTTTTGCATTTTCAATGTGATTAATTGTTGGGATCTCAATCCGAACAACACGCTCAGGAAGTCGCCCCGACATTCCTTTCAGATAAGACTTATCGTAATAATCTAGGGCTATTGAGGCTACCTCGTCAAACCGTTTCCCTTCCAAAGACTCAATTGCTCGCTTTTCATTTAAGCCCCCGAGTCTTTTTGCTATTCGATGAATCGATGCCGATAATTGCTCACAATCGCAGGAAGCATACTCATCAACCAGAAGCTTTACGCGCTCTTTTGCAGGAATATCAATAAAAAAGAGCTTTGCTTCACGCATTTGATCAAAAAACGGTTTTGGAATTTTCACCGCCCCTATGGTAATACTTTCGTCCTCAATCCAAATAGGCTTTGTTTTATCAAGTTTTTCCAACTCGTGGTATAGGATATTCTCAAATTGCTCCACCGTTGGTTGTTGCCCTTGTCCAATGCCCCCAAAAGCGGATCCTTTGTGGTGCGCTAGCCCTTCGAGATCAATTACCTGAATACCAATATTTTGCATTTCATGCAGTATGTGCGTTTTTCCGCTTCCGGTATATCCACCCAACACTTTTAAACAAAAAGGGTGTTCAAAACTGGTAAGAATATAATTCCGATACGCCTTGTAGCCCCCCACCAGACGATGAACATGCTGAAATCCGTTGTCGGACAAATGTTCCGCAAAAGACTCGCTTCGCATTCCTCCGCGCCAACAGTGTACAATTACTTTTCCCGATGGTGCTACTTTTTTTGATTCTGAAATATACGATTCCAACTTGGGATTAACATATTTATATCCCAGCGCAACGGCGGCCTCTTTCGAGTTTTGTTTATAAACCGTTCCCACATGAGCGCGTTCTTCATTCGTAAATAACGGAATACTGATTGCACCCGGAATATGACCATGTTCAAATTCACCCGGCGATCGAACATCGATTATCGGTAAATTAATGAGCAAAAGATCATCAATCGTAATTTCTGACACCATAATTATTATACTTTCTCCTTTGAGATTGATTGAATTTGCAAATTTAGGTCTTGTAATCGGATTGTTAACATGGAATCTTCTGTTTTTTTGATTTATTAAACCCATTTTCCAAATATCAGAACTCAATAACGTACTCTAGCAAATGGCGATCTAAAAGTTGAATACATCCAATAACAAACATATTCTTACATTCCTGTTCCCTCCAAAAAACGAATTATTGAAAAGTGCACACCTTCAGCACAAAACAACGAAAAAACCTCCAAAAAGAATCGTACTATGATTTTTGAAAAGTCTGTTTTCTTTCGCAGATGACGTAAAAATATAATAACTTTGTCCCAATATCGTTTTGAGACTAAATTAACCCCAACGACGACACAAACTACTATGCGACACCTTTCCGTTTTTTTATTTTTAATTATAGCATTTTCCTCACAATCAACCATAAAAGCCCAAATTAAAATATTATCGGCCGACACGGTAATTGCAACTGCGTATAGTGAAACGACACTGCAAGATTCCATTTATATTTTCCAAGGCCCGGGAGCCAATGGATGGTCGATAAATATGAGTGCGCAAGGGGCCGATACTACCGGACTTCTCTCCGATTTTAAATGGGATCGATGGAACGCAAACTCAGCAAGCAATTGGGATAGCGTTAAATACGAAACACAAAAGGAGACCTCTACAATAACTACTGATATATCAGGGGGCTACAAACTTCATTTTGTCAACTCACGAATTGACACAACCTACTATTTTTGGTTCTATTCAAACAATCTGAATGTACGGTTACATCACAAAAAAGATTGCGAGGAAATTAAAATTCGAGGAATAAGCGGAGGATTGTCTTTCACCTACGCTGACATTCACGGTAGCGAGCCCTTTACACAGCATATAGTTGAAAATGGGCTAACCTACAATTGGCGTCTCGATTTCTTTAACGAAGAGTTTCAAGATTGGGAACCCTTGGAAGAACAACCAACATTTTCGCCAGTGGCTGCACCTCTATTAGGTGCTCTAACAGAACACAAACTATATCGATTTGTGGTTATCCTTAAAGACAGCCTGGGGCACTACTCTTTGGATAGCATGATATATCAATCCATTGGCGTTGATGCAAACTTCACCGCTGCATACAACGACTCAATCATCGATCTGGATCAAGAGCAAATTGAGAAAGAGGCCCCTTTTAAAGTGCAATTTAAAAATTTAAGCAAAAATGCGATTTCATACGAGTGGTCTTTTTGGAATCGAACCGAGTCACTATACGAAAATGGCGACACCATTTGGAAAACATTATACAACTTTGAACCTCTCGACTCCTTAGAGTATCGTGTTCCCGGAAGTTATACCGTAAAACTTAAAGCTTTTGGACGCCCCTTTATCGAAGATGGAATAGAACAAACCTGTATCGATTCACAAATAAATCGCATCAAAAACAGAGATTATATAAAAATTCTCTTTAGCTCCATTGGTAAATTCCCAAATGTAATAACGCCCACTCTTGGCTCATACGACAAGCCCCAATTTAACTTCCAATCCAATGATTCGAAAGAAGAAGGAACCGAACCCCTTTCTCTAAGAGAGATGGAGATTAAAATATATGACCGTGGAGGTCAAAAAGTATATGAATATCGTGGCGACGATGACGACTGGGAAGGTTGGAACGGAAAACGAAACAATACAGGGCGTTACGTAAAAGATGGAGTCTATTTTTGGGTCATTACAGCAACAGGATGGGACAATGTAGAATATCAACAACGCGGATTTGTTCATGTAATGGGAACCAAACAGTCCGATTAATATTTCCCTTTGCAATTCGCAATATGCTGTTTACCTTTGCACAAAATTGAACACACCGTGCTTTACCCCGACGATATAGAATTTAAACTAGGCTTTAGTGCCATACGAAATCAAATAGCTGACCGATGCTTGTCGCCTCTTGGTGCTGAATTGACTGATAATATGGTCTTTATGACCGACATCAACGCCATAGAACTGGAACACAATCGGACATTTGAATTTGTAAAGATTATCCAAAACGGACTCGATTTCCCAAGCGACAACTTTTTCGACCTACGTCCCGTCTTTTCAAGAATCAGACCGCAGGGAACCTACCCAATTCCCGAAGAGGTTTTAACCATGAAATTGTCGCTCCGAACACTGAAAACCATTGCACTATTTTTTAAATCGGACGAGAAAAAACAACAATTTCCGCACCTTTCCGAAACGGCATCAAAACTCAAACTCTACCCTTTTGTTTTCGATTTAACCGACAAAATAGTAGGAAAAACAGCAACCATTCGCGATAACGCTTCGCCCGAACTTGCTCGAATACGCAGAGCCATCAGCGATAAGCAACAACAGGTTTCAAAAGTAGTTGCCCAACTTTTCAGACAGGCACAAAGCGGAGGCTGGGCCGATCCAGACTCACAACCCGTAATTCGCGACGGCAGATTGATGATTCCAATTTTAGCCCCTTTTAAACGGCAAATACGCGGAATAATACACGATGAATCAACCACCGGGAAAACAGTTTTTATTGAACCCGGACAAGCGGTTGAGATAAATAACGCCATTCGCGAAGATATTGCCGAGGAGAAACGCGAAATCAGACGAATCCTGATTGCTTTTGCCGATGAGATACGACCCTATCTTGCCGACCTGTCGGAAGCATACGCCATTCTTGGAATATTTGATTTTACAAGAGCAAAATCACTATTATCCATCTCACTCAATGCCAACAAGATAACCATTATCGACGAACCAATTATTGAGCTAGAAGATGCTGTAAATCCCATTCTCTATCTAAATTTTAAGTCGGAACAGAAAACGGTTGTTCCATTAAACATTACACTCATTCCCGAAGAGCGAATCCTATTAATTAGTGGACCCAATGCCGGCGGAAAATCGGTGGCTCTAAAGTCAGTTGGAATACTCCAATACATGATGCAGTGCGGCATTCCCATATCGGCACGCGATAGTTCACGACTGGGAATCTTCAAAAGCATTTTTATTAATATTGGCGATGACCAAAGCATCGACAACGACCTATCGACCTACAGCTCGCATCTGCTCCACATGAAACAGACATTGCGCCACTGCGACAATCGCTCTTTGGTGCTTATTGATGAGTTTGGAAGTGGAACCGAGCCGGTAATTGGTGGCGCCATTGCGGAAGCTATCCTCGACAAACTAAACGAGAGCCACGTTTTTGGAGTAATAACAACTCACTACAGCAACTTAAAACACTACGCATCCCAAACTCCAGGCATTGCCAATGGCGCAATGATGTTCGATACGGCCAAAATTGAACCCACCTTTAAACTGGAACAAGGGAAACCCGGCGGTTCGTTTGCCATCGAAATTGCCCATAAAATTGGATTGCCCACCGACGTTATTAACGATGCCAAAAACAGAGCCGGAGAAGATACCGCCAACTTCGATAAACACCTGCGCGAAATTCTGCGCGATAAAAAATATTACGAAGATAAACGCGATCAAATTCGCCGACAGGAAAAGCGTTTGGAAGAGGTGATTCAAAAACAGTTACAGTTTTTGGACGAAGCGCAGAAGACAAAATCGGAAATTAAAAAACAATCGCGCGACGAAGCTGAAAAGTTTTTGGCCGAAGTGAATAAGCGTGTCGAAAGTGCAATTAGAGAGATTCGTGAATCGCAAGCCGACAAAGAAAAAACATCCGCAATTCGGAAAGATTTGGAGTCACTACGACAGGATATTAAAAATGGCAAAAAATCGAAAAGCGACACCATTGATTTACAGATTGAAAACGTCCATAGAGTTGCCCGAAAGCACAATATAGCAACAAAAAAAGATCAAGAAGAGAGCAAACCCAAAGTGCTCGAAAAGGGCGATTACGTGAAAATTGTTGGACAAACCACCATTGGACAAATAATTGAGATTTCGGCAAAAATAGCCGCTGTGGCTTTTGGCGATTTTATTACCACCGTGTCACCCAAAAAACTGGAGTATTTAAGCAACAACCAAGCCCGAAAAGAACTTCGTGGCAGTCAGAAATCGCAGTTCAACAGCGAGATGTCAAAAAAGCGAATCTCCTTCAGACCCCATATTGATGTGCGCGGGAAATTTGCCGATGAAGCCATAATGCTGATTGGCGAATTTATTGATAGCGCCATTATGGTTGATGCCAAGGAGTTGAAAATATTGCATGGACGTGGCAGCGGAATTTTGCGCCAAGTAATTCGAGAATATCTAAAAACCGTACACCAAGTTCAAAGCGTTGCCGATGAGCATATTGAACAAGGAGGCGATGGAATATCGGTGGTAAAACTACACTAATAAAACAACACTTTATTTTTAGAACCGATTGCTTTGCTGCGAGTAAAATCGTTATTGCAAACGCTCCGCTCGTGGCAAACTGCCAAAATCTCCGCCGCCGTAGGTGGCAAATAGCGATAGAAATCGTCAATTGAAATGAATCCATCGCTCCGTAGGTGCGACATGTTTTCATATTTTGTTTATTGCACACCAAACCACGTGCGTATCCATTTTCACCATCGTTTTTCCTATCACTCTTTGCCCACGATGTTGGCGATGAGAGAATATTAATATCTTTCGCCATGAAATAGCACCAGATTGCTTCTCTAAGCCCGCAATAACACAATCTATAATAGAACAATCACAAAATAAACAACCATTAAACCAAAACATTTTTGCTTTTTTGGACTTATTATGCAATCAAAACCCTAATTTTGGTTAATTTGTAAAAAACGATACTAAACTCCATAAAAATGCAGAAAATAGATTTCACAAACACAGAAATTGCGTTTAACGATAAAACCAACGGTGACCTTGCGTGGGCAAAACATCTTTTCACCATCATCAAAAGTCCGTTGATGGTAAAAACAGGGAAACATTTACTGAACATAGCACTCACAATCCGATTTCCCATTAGATGGATTGTAAAACCGACACTATATCGCCATTTTGTTGGGGGAGAAACCATTGATAAATGTCTGCCCAGAGTCGAGAAATTAAGCAACTCGAAGGTGAAATCCATACTAGACTATTCCGTAGAGGGCGCCGATTCGGAGAAAGCTTTTAATGCTGTTTTTGACGAAATAGTCCGGACAATTGAAATTACGGCACAAAATCCAAATGTCGAATTTGCTGTTTTCAAGCCAACAGCACTGGTGTTTCCCGACATATTAAAAAAAAGTGGGTTCGACAACGTTGACCTATCGGAGTTAGAGACAAAAGGACTCGATAATTTTATTTCACGTGTCGATCAACTCTGCCAAATAGCACACGATAGGGATGTGAAATTACTAATCGATGCCGAAGATGTTTGGTATCAACAAAGCATCGACAATGTGGTAGTTGCCATGATGAAAAAATACAACGGCAAAAAGCCCATCGTTTGGAATACATGGCAAATGTATCGCACCGACCGCTTGCAGAACCTCGACGAAACATTTCAGAATGCGCGGAACGACAACTATTTTGTTGGGGTGAAATTTGTCCGTGGAGCCTATATGGAAAAAGAACGAAAACGAGCAATTACAGGTAAATACCCCTCTCCGATTCATCCAAACAAAGAAGCAACCGATAAAGCATATGATGATGGATTAACATTGGCAATGGAAAATATCGATATTTGTGAGATTTTTAACGGAACACATAACGAAAATAGTGTTCAACTCTTAGTAAACCGCATTGAAAACAAAAAGCTTGAACCCAATGATTCCCGAATTTGGTTTTCACAGCTGTATGGAATGAGCGATCATATTTCGTACAATCTAGCACATGCCGGATACAACGTTGTTAAATATATTCCTTACGGACCGGTTCGAAGTGTTGCTCCATACCTGATTCGAAGAGCCGAAGAAAACACATCCATTAAAGGACAAACCAATAGGGAATTATCCCTACTTTTACAAGAACTTAAACGTCGCAAAAAAGAATTATGATTATAGAAAACACTAAGCAAGCGAGCAAAATAAAACTCTTTTTCATGTTAATTCCGGTTGTCTTTACGGCATCGATACTCGCATTATTACTTTTAGAGATTCCCAACTATTTTTGGCATGTTGTTGCACTTGGCACATTTATGGTTATAATGTTTGTGGTTTTAAGTTTACTGCAATTCAACTACATTCATTTTGAACAGACACCACAAAAAATCCTATTTCGTTTTTACGGTATTGGGCCATTAAACAAGAAATACCAAACATTTAAAATAAATCCACCGCTTTTTATTACCCACAAAATAGAGCGGGACATTTTTGGACTTGTTCCAAAGCTATATCTCTATGTATCAATAAAAAACGAAATCGCAAAATATCCTCCCATTAGCATTACAGGGCTCTCTAAGAATCAGCGTCAACAATTGATTAATGCCCTTACTGCATTGGAAACGATGAACAAAAAGAGAACATAGTAATCTATTTGTAATTGACGATAACGATTTCCTTTTGACGACCACCCGAAGAACGACCAATCTTGAATCATCAAAAAAACAAGATTAATTGATTCAACAGTACTACATCAATATTTTTTTCATACAGCTCAAATTTGACTAAAACAGGAGATTATGACCGAAAACATAACACAAGACATTTCCATACTCTACGAAGACGAGTTCCTGATTTTTGTCAATAAACCCAACAATATGGCCATTCATCGAAGCCAAGGGATGCCCCACGATGAACCCGTCTTACTCAGTTGTTTGGGAAAGCAAATAGAAACCGAACTTTTCAACGTTCACCGACTCGATGCTAAAACCTCGGGTGTGGTTTTATTGGCCAAAGAACGCAAAATTGCAAATCAGCTAACCTCCGCATTCGAAAGACACGAAGTAGAGAAAAAATATATTGCCCTTGTACGCGGAAAACTCCCCGAAACAGGCATTTTCGATACTACTGTACAAAAACAAGCCAAAGGCCGACAAGTTCAAGCAGAAACTCGTTATAAACGACTGGAACTTTTCACCTCCAACATCTCCTACAAAACATTTGAAAACATTGAGCTTAGTTTAGCCGAAATAGAACCAATAACCGGCCGATGGCACCAAATCCGACAACATTTTTGTTACAATCGGTTCGATATTATTGGCGACAACAACCATGGCGACCGAACTTTAAATCACATTATTGAAGAACGAATTAACCATAAGCAACTCTATTTGCACGCTCAAACATTGGAGATTAAGCATCCTATAAATGAGCATATTATAAAAATAACAACTCCAATTCCAGAGATTTTTAACGAAACAATTAAAATTTTAAATTGTTAACACATTAGACTATTCCATAGCAAATCCTGCATTAAAAACACACCAAATGATACGCTTAACAATTGGATTCCAGATAATGCTCTCCTGCGCACTTTTCGTAAACACGATAACAGCGCAAACCAACGACAGCAAAAAGGCTGACATGGTATCGGAAATCTTCAAAAACCGATCACTTCTTAAAGAGAATATACTAGATGAAAACACACTAAACATCGAAAAACTTTACCAAACTCTTGAATCACAATCCAATAGAAGCAGTTTTAGCGCGCTTAATTATCGTGAACAAATATTAATTTTAGCGTGGTTGAAAAAATACGACCAACTGATTGAAAAAGCACTGACAATTACCAGTGAACAGGAAAAAGAGGAACGTGTACTGAAACTTTCGGTAAGCGATTTTTTAGAGGAAACGCTTATTCATCAAACAACACAAAGGATAGGCGATATTGTTGAAAACATAAAACAAACATCGCTAAATGATAATGAGAAACTGTTTGCTGAAATAGCATTAAAATGGATTTTAAAAGAAAATAAGAGAGACGGGATCAATCAGGCGACAATCAATGAACTAAGTAAAGAGTATCTCGAGCAATTTCCGAAAGGCGAACATGCAACCGTAATAAAAACAACATTCCAAAATAACGACAAAACAGGAGATTATGGATATAGTGCCATGATTGGCGCAGGAGTAAATCTATCCGACAAAAAAAACAACGATGTTTTCACTTCGCCGGGATTACTCACCATCGATTTCGACTATCACATAAAAAGGTACGGTTTTGGAGTTAGCGCAATGACCTATATTACAAAAACAGCCACAGCCTTACCGCTCAACGATACAGAACTATGGAACGAAAACAGTGCTACAAATCACCTCGTTTTATCGTTGCATGGCGCTTATAAACCGTGGCAAACGGATAAAAACACCTTGATTATCCGCGCTGGATATCAAAGCGGTTGGATTATTCCCATAGGAAACGATGCCGTTAACAATCCCGCGCTTGACAATTATTCGGTTAAGATGTACGGCATACGACTATCGACAGCAATCAGTCATGTTTTTAAACAACGAACCATTTCTACATTAGATCCCGATCGCCAAAATATCTCACAATATGGCATCCAACTGCAATATTCCATGGGCATAAATCAATACAGCAAAGAAATAAAAGGAGTATCACTGAGTCACTCCATAACTTTTGGATTCTATTTGGGCGGATTTAACAAACAAAGTTAACCTACGATCATACTCCCAACATGCTTATTTTCAATACAAAATCATCGAATTAATAAAAGGGTTGTTTACCTAGGACATTTCTAGATCTCTCAATCAATACTTTTATCAGATCGAGGAACAAATAAAAAAGAATGAGAAATTCATTTCCAACATATATTGCTTAGTTTTGTTTTCAACAAAGCAAGTACAACACTCATTAATATATGCAAATAAGAGCGCGAAAAATCACTTCCAAAATGATTTCAAATAAAGGGGGAAACCAACCTACAAAACTCCGTGGAATCGTCTCTGTTCTTTGCATCATGGCACTTCTTCTTGGATTAAAGCCAACCGCCGCTGCACAAACATGGCAATATCCTAAGACCCTAGACTCAAAAATTGAGCGCGTTTTAAATTTGGAGTTTAACCTTACATTGAATCCCGAAGAGCCCATAAACAGCCCAATAACCACACTCGATAATATTCCGGTGAGCCTGCAAATTATGATTACGACCCTTTTAACAGGAACCAAAGAACGCCTTGCGTGGGCAACAAAGGAAAATGAAAAACTAATATCCGATCTTGTGAAAACAGAAGAGAAATCTGCCATATGGAATTACGTTTATATCCGTCTGTTAGTCAATAAGACCATGCTTCACACCATGCAAAGTGAATATTTGTCGGCCTTTTGGACATTTTACAAAACCCACAATTTACTCTCAGCATCAATAAAAAAGCACCCTAACCTAGTTCCATTGCACACCTTAGCCGATCTTTTCAACAAAGGAGTAGAAATCTCCAGTGAATATGACCCAATGCTTAAACTCCTGTTACCCAATGCCATAAAAACAGACTCAATCCTTTTAAAGCAAAACTGGTCGGTTTCAGAAAAACCACTTTTCGACGCATTTTACTTGTTTTTTATAAAAGATTACGACCCATTGAATCCATGCCCAACTCCAAAAACCAAAGTCGAACAACTTGTTTACACCATCTATTTTCTAAATACACACAACCCATCAAAAATTGCCGAAATTGAGAAGTCTGCCCAATTCAAACACGCTCCCATCGACAATTTTATTCAAGGATGGAGTTCCCTTACCACCGGAAACTACGCGCAAGCCCGACAATATTTAAATGCACATTTGGAGGAGAAAAACACGGTACTCTACAAAAGAAGTTCTCTACTTGGATTTTACTTTATGGACATTATTGAAAATAAAAAGCCTAGCAAATCCAAGCATCAAGAACAACTTCAGCAACTACCCAAAAGCAACGCTTGGCGCGACAGAATGGCCGAAAAAGAGTTGACAGTGCAACACAATCCACAACTTTTAAAAGCTCGTTTACTATGCGATGGTCAAAAATATGAAGAAGCCCTATCGATCTTAACATCAATGAATAGCAAAACTATTGAAACCGACAATTTGCTCGAATTCCACTATCGAAAAGGACGGATTTTATTCCTACAAAAAAAGTACAACCAAGCGTTAGCTGAATATCAAAATGCACTTAACCCAACAATTGCAACAAAAAGCTATTATAAACCACAAGCAGCATTCGACTGTGGCGAAATATATCGAGAAAGAAAAGATAGCACAAATGCGGTAAAGCACTACAAATTAAGTCTTGAACAAGCCAACAAAGCCAACAGAAACGATATTGCTGTAAAAGCAAATGCAGCTCTCCGTGCGTTTAAAAACTAAAAACGAATCGCATTTGTAACGTTTGAGGAAATTATTCGTATATTTGCCTAGGTTTTAAGTATCAACAGATTTATTTCTGTTGACATGGTTTTAAGGGTTAATAACGGTACGAGAGGAAATAACATTTCCTCTCGTTACTTTTTCATGGAAGTTTGAGTTTTCATCTTCTCCATCAAATCCATACAGATGTTTACTAAGGCTCTCAAAATACATTATTCTACGCACCAAAATAAAATTCAACCATCATACTTTCGAAAATAATGATTCCTTAGTGTCACCCACTCTTTTAAATGCTTCGTGAACAGTTCCTTCAAAAACACGTTGATTAAATTACGACCACAAAAAAGAGAATCACAAAAATTCGCCTACCTAATTCTTTTCCAAACAAAAATATCATCGCTATTTAATATTATATTCAAAAACGCATTTATGCAATTCAAATAGGATTTAACTTCACATACACAAAACAATGATCGTGTGTGCTTCGGCTTTTCAATTTCCTTTTTTTACGTTCATCGACAACCGATAAATACACATTGTTCTCAATTAAAGGCAAACTAATTCACAAAAGGAAATACAACATTGTTTAATAACATGTTTTTTTCAATAAAAATGGCGGTAAACCCAAATGAGTTGGCTAATTTTGCACAAGAATTTTGAAAATCAATTAAAACATTAATTCTGAACGAAAACACATCGTAATCGTCAAGAAAAACATTGAAATTTTTCAAACTTAATAAAACACAAATATATGAACCCTACCCACATTGAACACATCGGCATCGCGGTAAAGAGTCTCGACGAGGCAATACCGTTTTTCAGCAAAATGCTCGGACAAGAGTGTTATGCTGTTGAAGAGGTTAAAGAGCAAAAAGTAAAGACGGCTTTCTTTAAAGTTGGACAGACAAAAATCGAATTATTGGAATCGACCGATCCAGAAGGACCTATCGGGAAATTCATCGAGAAAAAAGGCGAGGGAATTCATCATCTTGCATTTGCTGTCCCTGATGTAAATCAGGCGTTAAAAGAAGCCGAAGAGATGGGAATTAAAACCATTGACAAAGAAGGCAGAAAAGGTGCTGAGGGATTAAAAATCGGTTTTTTACATCCCAAATCAACATACGGTATTTTAACCGAGCTTTGTAGCAAATAACTATGAATTGTAGGTATAATAACAAGTTAATATCCTTCATCCAATGACAAATCAAGATAAAATCAAAGAACTGATTGATTTAAGAGCCCAAGCCAAATTAGGCGGTGGCATCAAACGAATTGAATCACAACACGCTAAAGGCAAAATGACGGCTCGTGAACGCATCGAAAAACTCCTCGACGACGGTTCGTTTGAAGAGTACGACATGTTTGTAACGCACCGATGTACCAATTTTGGCCTTGAAAAGCAAAAATTTATGGGCGACGGCGTAGTAACCGGTCAAGGAACCATCGATGGACGTATTGTTTTTGTTTTCTCACAAGACTTTACCGTTTTTGGAGGTTCACTATCCGAAACCTTTGCATTGAAAATATGTAAAGTTATGGATATGGCCATGAAAGTAGGCGCACCTGTAATTGGCATCAACGATTCAGGAGGTGCTCGTATTCAGGAAGGCGTTACTTCGCTTGCCGGGTATGCCGAAATTTTCCAACGCAACATTATGGCATCGGGAGTTATTCCACAAATCTCTGCTATTTTCGGACCATGCGCAGGAGGAGCCGTTTATTCACCTGCCCTAACCGATTTTATTTTAATGACCGAAGAGAACAGCTATATGTTTGTTACCGGTCCCAAAGTTGTGAAAACGGTTACAGGAGAAGACATTACCGTAGCTGACCTTGGTGGTGCCGATGTTCACTCAACAAAATCAGGGGTTGCCCATTTTAAAGTTGAAAACGAAGAAGAGGGAATTTTAATTATTCGTAAATTAATGTCCTACCTTCCACAAAACAATTTAGAAGAGCCACCAGTAACAGACTGCAACGATCCTATTAATCGTTTGGAGGATTCTCTAAATACAATTATCCCAGATAATCCCAACTTACCATACGATATTACCGATGTAATTCACAGTTTGGTTGACCACGGCGAGTTTTTAGAAGTGCATCGCAACTTTGCTAAAAATATGGTGGTTGGATTTGCTAAAATGAATGGTTTCCCCATTGCTATTATTGCAAATCAACCCAGTTATTTGGCAGGAGTATTAGATATTGGCGCATCAAGAAAAGCAGCACGTTTTGTACGTTTTGCTGACGCATTCAATATTCCAATCCTAACGCTAGTTGACGTTCCCGGTTTCCTTCCAGGAAGTGGCCAGGAATATGGCGGAATTATTATACACGGAGCAAAACTGCTTTACGCATATGGCGAAGCAACAGTGCCAAAAATCACAATAACCTTACGTAAATCGTATGGTGGAGCCCACGACGTTATGAGTTGTAAACAATTACGCGGAGACTTAAATTACGCATGGCCAACCTCTGAAATTGCTGTAATGGGTGCTAAAGGAGCCATTGAGGTTCTTGAAAGTAAAGCCATTAGTGCATTTACAGATATGGATGAAAAAGCAAAATTCATGAATGAAAAAGAACTTGAATATCGTGAAAAATTTGCCAATCCTTACCAAGCAGCGTCATACGGTTATATTGACGATGTTATTGAGCCCAGAAATACTCGATTTAGAGTTATCCGAGGATTCGAAATGCTTCAAACAAAGAAGGTTTCCAACCCACCAAAAAAACATGGTAACATTCCACTTTAATAAAACAGGTATATTATGACATCAGTACTCGACGCAATAGCTTCGCAAGGAGGTTGGGCAGTAGCAATAGTGGGAACAGTAGTTGTCTTTTTGGCACTCTATTTTCTCTCATTGTTATTCAAGTTCATCCCGTATGTAATGGAGCTTAGTTTACGCTATAAACTGCGGAAACAAGGAAAATTAGATATTACTAGCGAAAAAAATCTTTCTATCGACGGAGACACCAATGCTGCCATAGCCATGGCAATATACATGATGCTCGACGATAATCACGATGAAGAGAGTAATATCATCACCATTAAAAGGCTCTCCAGAAGGTACTCTCCATGGAGCAGTAAGATTTACAATGTGATGAATTTGCCGGGAAGAAGTATTTAATCGGCAAATGATATTTAGAAACAATAATAAATAAAGAGCATTTAATAAAACTCAACTAGGTATGAAGAATTATTCATTTACCATAAAAGGACAGAAATACGATGTCCACATAAAAGATTTCGAAGACAACATTGCTAACATTGAAGTAAATGGTACTAGCTATGACGTAGAAGTAATCTCAGAAGTAAAGAAAACTAAAACACCAACTTTGGTTCGTAAGCCTGTACAAAACAAACCGGGCGAAGGAACTATTAAAAAGTCGGCTGGATCAGGGGGCTATACACTATTGGCGCCACTTCCAGGCAGCATTTTCAAAATTGAGGTTAAGGTTGGTGACACCGTTACCAAAGGTCAAACTTTGTTGGTCATGGAAGCGATGAAGATGGAAAACAACATCCAATCGGAGAAAGACGGTGTAGTTAAAGAGATCAAAGTAAATATCGGAGACTCAGTTCTTCAAAACGATGCATTATTAGTCATTGAGTAAACCCCAACAAAAAGGTTTACAACTAAATGTGATAATATTATGACAAAAAAAATATTGTTAATCATTACACTTTTTGCATCGTTTTTATCGTTCACAAACGCTGAAACGATTGGCAAGAAAATGCTAATAGACGGAAAATGGCTCAACAGTTCGGAAGGCTATTATCCTACTCCATTGGCAGGAGACACAGCAAAAGCTGAAGTTCTACCTGTATCGCGATACAAATACCTTACTTTTAAAGCCGACAACCAATTTTACTTGGACTCGGCAAAAGTTCGATATACAGGAGTTTATGAGATCATAGACAATAAAGTTGTTTTAACGTTCAACGTTCAAAAACTTACTCGACTTTTAAAAAACACCGATGCTAACGACAGAAGCGGTAGTCATAAAGCGGAATATTTTGAATTGGATCTTGGAATAAGAGAGGGTTTAATTGACAACAATGGTATCTTAATATTAGATGGATTAGAGTATAAAAACTACTCCGAATCCATTGCTGGAGTGATCAATTTCTATGAATTTAGTGGTTTTGCCAATGCTACTCGTGGCAACTTAATCATGATTATTATAGGATTGATTTTTGTTTATCTTGGCATTAAATACGACTATGAGCCCCTTCTTTTAATTCCAATTGGGATTGGTATTTTACTGGGAAACATACCCATGTATCAGGCAATCGACTTTAACCTCGGGTTAGGAGTATATGAGCCTGGAAGTGTGCTAAACATTCTCTATCAAGGAGTTATTCAGGGATGGTATCCACCGCTGATCTTCTTGGGAATTGGAGCAATGACCGATTTCTCATCCCTCATTTCCAATCCACGCTTAATGCTTTTAGGAGCCGCTGCACAAATTGGAATATTTATAACGTTTTTAGGTGCCTTAATTTTAGGCTTTGCCCCCGCAGAAGCAGGTGCAATTGGTATTATTGGTGGAGCCGATGGTCCCACAGCGATTTTCCTCTCCTCAAAACTAGCCAATGGAACCAACATTCTGGGATATGACGCAAACGGAATAGCCATCGTGGTTAAAAATCTAATTGGACCTATTGCCATTGCAGCCTATTCATACATGGCTCTTGTACCGGTTATCCAGCCTCCTGTGATCAACTTACTTACAACAAAAAAAGAGCGCAAAATCAAAATGAAGTCGCCTCGTACGGTGTCAAAACTTGAAAAGATATTATTTCCAATTATTGGATTATTAGTAACGCTTTTCATTGCACCATCGGCACTTCCACTACTCGGTATGCTATTCTTTGGAAACTTACTCAAAGAGAGTGGTGTTACAAAACGACTAGCAACAACCGCAAGCAATGCGCTTATTGACACGATAACAATGCTGTTAGGAATCACTGTTGGTGCTTCAACACAAGCCGATGTGTTTTTAACAAAGGACTCAATCCTGATCTTTATCTTAGGAGCAGCTTCATTTGTTGTGGCTACAGCCTGCGGAGTGATTTTTGCAAAAATCATGAATTGGGCATCTTCAAAGGACAATCCAATTAATCCAATGATTGGTGCAGCCGGAGTATCGGCAGTTCCTGACAGTGCTCGCGTAGTTCAAGGATTAGGGTTAAAAGCCGACCCAACAAACCACCTTCTAATGCATGCAATGGCTCCAAACGTTTCCGGAGTTATTGGTTCAGCAGTAGCTGCGGGTATCTTATTAAGCTTTTTACTATAAGATTTTAGAATCTAAAAAAAAGGTGTTGAAATAATTTCAACACCTTTTTTTATTTTCAGAATCGTTGTTGTGCGAAGAATTATTAGGAATGCATACTGAAATTTTCGTAGCGTTCTGAAAACTATGGAACTATTTTCACTCCATTAGTTGCTACCACTCAGTGGAGCGGATATAACTCCTCCAAATAAAAAAGGAAGATTCGTCTTTAACGCTAAGCCTTGATATAAGTATATTGTAAAAAACCCATAATCAGGTTAGGAGAAAAATGTGAAAATATAGCGAGCAACAATGTCTCAGAATCGAAACATAGCTACGACATCCGTAAACCAATAACCAAAATATCATCGATTTGCTCATTCTCTCCTCGCCATCGCTCAAAATTATTTTCCAACATCGCTTGTTGAAGATCCATATTGTCGGATTTGAAATTTGACAGAAACTCTTTAAATCGAGCTTTTTTAAATTTCTGCTCATCAACGCCTCCAAACTGATCAACATACCCATCGGTAAACATGTAAAAAACATCATCTATATCATAGGTAAGTTCGTGATTGGTAAATCTATATCCATTAGTGACATCAGAAATTCCTACCGGCATTCTATCGGCTTTGATTTCGCGTAAAACTCCGGCTTTAACATGATAGAGTGAATTTATAGCACCTGCATATTGAACTGTACGAACATTTTTGTCGAAAACACAGAGGGAAAGATCCATCCCTTCGGCTAAAAAATATTCTTCATGATGGTTTTTAAAAAGCGAACACACTTTAAAATCGAGCATTTGAAGAATGTCTCCCGGGCGATCCATACTGTTTTGCACTATTATTTCCTGAAGCAACTTTACGCCAATAACTGACATTAAAGCACCGGGAACACCATGTCCTGTGCAGTCAACGGCAGCAATACAGAACCGATTATCGCCAAAATCATGAACCCAATAAAAGTCTCCACTTACAATATCTTTTGGTTTGTATAGAACAAAGGAATCGGGGAATATTGCACGAACTTTAAGTTCATCGGGAAATAGGGCGCGTTGAATACGATGAGCATAACGCATGCTATCCGTCATATTGCGATTAAGAATTGCCAAAGTATCTTTCTGGCGGGCAACCTCTTTTGCTGCTCCCTCCTTCTCTCGAAGAATCATATTTATACGCCGTAGCTTTCTTGTTCTGATCTCAAAAAAACGCCAAAACAATAAAAGCACAATCAAACCGTAAACAATATAAGCCCAATATGTTACATACCATGCTGGTGTCACAATGAGTTTAATTTGTCGAACATTAGTACTCCAAATTTGATCCGAGTTAGAGCCATTTATATACAGATTATACTTCCCCGCCGATAAATTTAAAAAGGATACAAAATTTTGATTCCCAATATCAACCCACTCTTCATTGTCAAAACGATATCTATATCTGTTTTTTCCGGGACTAGTTAAATCCACAGATGAAAATGATATTTTTACCATAAATTCTGAAGGATGAATGGTTATCGACTCAATATCAGTTTCATCTATTTTCCTAATACCGCTCTTTCCTGTAATCTCGACGCCGGAAAACACCATTTTAGGATCAAATTTACTTTTCTGAATTTTTGCAGGATCAAAAGAAGAGATTCCTCCCTGTGTACCAAAGATTAGCCTCCCGTCGGAAAAATGAATGCTTGCACCGAGATTAAACTCCATGCTATTTAATCCGTCCTCCTTTTCAAATTGCATGGTAATACTATCTTTTGGGGAATAACTGTATAATCCAAAGTCGGTTCCCAACCACAAACGCCCCATAGAATCCTCTTCAATGGAAAATATCACTTTACTCTGCAATTCTTCAACTTTGATAAACTGCTCCGGTATTTTGAAAGCATGATCAAAATAGAACAAACCTGAAGTTGTTCCAATCCACATACGGCCGTTCGAATCAATATGTAATATATATATGGTGTTAATATTAATTCCCTGTCGGTGATCATCTCCAATCTGTAAATATTTTATTTCTTTATTTCGAAGGTCGTATCGCAACAATCCTTGCGTAACTGCCAGATACAAAATTGTATCATTTCCAACAATATCAATAACATGTTTTTGGCCTATCTTTAAAAAGGAATCGATCTCTTTTACAAAGCCCGATTGCTTATTGATTTTATCAATATGATATAGGCCTAAATCGGTTGCTAAATAAAAATCATCGCCAATAGAAAGCGTCCGATACAACGAAAAGTCTTTAAATTCAACAATCTCTCCAAGATATGGGTAAAGCGTTAGGGGATCAATTAAATTATTTTGATGATCTAAAAAAAAATGGCCCGAATATGTAAACACCCAAATATTAGAATCCAACTCTGTAATATATGTTACTCTATTTGAATATAATCCATTGGAAACCTGATCTATATTGATATACGAATAATTGGTAGAGTCAAGATCATATGTCATTAAACCAAAGCTATAACCGCCAGCTATAATTCGATTATCATCGATTTTAAGCGCCATGGTTTGATTATCGAAAACAACATCTTCAAATTCAACCGTAGGGATAATAGTCTTAATATCAGATGGTCGCATATCAAACTGTACCAGTCCACCGCCATCAGTCCCAATCCACATCGTTTTATTGTTGTCGAGAAAAGCACTGAGTATTCCTATTTTTAATGCACGAGCCTTGACATCTTCAGTTTGAGAATAGGGTGTAAAATCATTATTCATAAATATACTTACCCCAGTTCCACTAATTCCATATAGAATTCCATCCCTTTTATGTAAAAAATCAATGGATTCATTATTTTTATAAGCCGTTTGATCTTTAAAATCAGCCGATATAACAATATGGGCCCCTTTTAATAAAACAACAACTCGATTATCTTCAAGAACTTCTACATTAATTACTTTGCGATCGTTCAATTGGTTTAACTTAATGGAAATCACCTTATCATTTTTAATGACTCGCAATGAATCTGAAGAGACAAAAATCAAATCGCCGGCCCCATTCAACGCCAGTTTGGTCTGATCAATTATTGAATTATCGCTATCAAAGTGAAAGTTTTTAGAGGTATTATTCGATATGTCAAATTTTGTAATATAGCTATAGGTTTGGATCCATGCGACGTTCTTAGAATCAATTATCAATCCTATAACGCGACTCTCAGGTAATAAAAATCGTCCTTTTTCCATGGTTATCGCTTCGATATACTCTTTGTTGTGATCAATGATATTAACACCTAGACGAGTACCAACCCAAATACAACCTGAAGTATCGGAAGCTATACTACTTATAAACCCATCAATAAGGGAAGCAGGATCAGAATAACGGTAATTATAATGTTTAAATCGGTATCCATTGTAGCAATTTAATCCATTTTGAGTTCCTACCCAAACCAATCCATAATTGTCGACGTGAAGACTATTTACAACACTTTGACTTAATCCTTCATCGACACTAAAAACAGATACTCTTTGAGCAAATCCGAAAAGGGGAATCAGAATTATGGATAAGAATAGTAAACGCATCTTATATCTATTTGGTAAAAAAAATCAGATAGGTGAAATTACGAAAAAAAAACGATTCGTAAAGGAATAATAAACCTTAAAATATATAATACAGGGATTAAAAGTATATTTATAGCAGACGAAAACCATAAAATCATCAATTTTCCAATTCGGCACGATCACCCAAAACCAAACTTTCCACCTCCAATGTTGGAGACTTAATAAAGGGGACTTGAAATAATATAGGCCACTTTTGATTGACTTTTTGAATGGTTTTTTTATCCATGGCAATCACGTTGGGCCAATTCCTATTGTGTTTTTTCCGCCGACCATCAACCACAATTACGAACAAACCGTCTTGTTCTAGAACAAAGATGTCTCTCTGCGGATCAGTGTTATTTAAGATATACCAAAGTTGCAATTCAGGTCGGATATCCTTCATTTCTGGTTCCAAACAGATCACACATCCCTTGTTTATACTGTTGCCTTTAATAAAAGCGTCAACATCTATTTTCTCATAAGAGCGTTCATATAAATAGTTAAAAGAGAATTCGTCATTGCTTGCAATATCAAGCTGTGCTGTACAATCGATACACACTTTGCCTCCCATTCCAGCTACATTTGTCGAATGGTCAAGAACATCGATGGGTCCTTTACTCAACATAATCTGACTACTGGAGACAAGGTTTTTCACTATTATTTTAATAAGTGCGTTGTAATCGCGCAAATCAACATCTGAATCAAAAACGATCAATGCCTTATTAAACATCATTTGTCCTGCTCCCCAAAATGCCTGAGCCACCTTAAAAGCTTGTCCTTCGTATTGCTTTTTTATGGAGACCAATACTAAATTGTGAGCAACACCCCATATTGGCATATGCATATCAATCACTTCAGGAGCAATAGACAACGAAATAAGTGGTGTAAATAAACGCTCTGTGGCAGTGGAAATGTACGCATCTTCCATTGGAGGGATTCCAACTATTGTGGTCGGATAAACTGCGTTTTTTCGATGCGAAATAACCGTAACATGCATTTTAGGATACAAATCGGCCAGCGAATAAAAGCCAGTGTGGTCGCCAAAAGGTCCTTCCGTTACAAGAGGCTCTTTGGGATCGATATATCCTTCAATAACAAAATCAACATCTTCGGGAATCCACAGATCATTGGTTAAACATTTCACTAGTTTCACTGCTTTATTACGAAGAAATCCAGCCAACAAATACTCATCAATATTTTCGGGAAGAGGTGCTGTTGCAGAGAATGTATATGCTGGATCTCCCCCGAGCGTAACCGCGATTGGCATTTTTAATCCCAATTTCTTATACGATTCAAAGTGAGTAGCCCCTGTTTTATGTTTATGCCAATGCATTCCCGTTGTATATCGATCAAATACTTGCATTCGATACATCCCTACGTTTGATATTCCTGTAGTAGGGTCCACCGTATGAACCGATGGAAGCGTAATAAAAGGACCTCCATCCAAAGGCCAACACTGCAAAATTGGTAGCGCTTCCAGATCGACTACCTCAAGAACCTCTTCCTGACATTTGCCCTTTCCAACGGTTTTTTTGGGCATCCAACGAGCGATCTGTGCAAGTTTAGGGATTTTCTTTAATTTGCCCATAAAGCCTTGTGGTTTAACAAGCAGAGAATCTACAATTCGATTTATATTTATGGTTAAATCGTCTAAACTATCTAAATTTAAAGCAAAAGCCATTCGTCGATCCGATCCTAAGGCGTTAATTAGAACCGGAAAATCGGTTCCCGTATTCGTAAAAAGTAGGGCTTTGTTATAATCTGCCGATTTACTAAAACGATCTACAATTTCAGTAATTTCTAGCCTAACATCCACTGGTTCGGTAATTACAATGATTTCATGTGCAGAAATCAATTTATCAATAAATTCGGAAAGAGAAGTATATGCCATAATAGATGTAAATTAAAAAAGGCTGTCTGCAATGAACAGACAGCCTAAATATAGGATTATTATACTTATTTACAATATTTAAATGACTTACCTAAATATTTTGCTTGATCGCCTAATCCTTCTTCGATTCTTAGAAGTTGATTGTATTTCGCAATACGATCTGTTCTAGAAGCTGAACCGGTTTTAATTAAACCCGTATTTAAAGCAACGGCTAAATCGGCAATAAGCGTATCTTCAGTTTCACCACTTCGATGACTAATAATACTTGTCATGCTGTGTTTTGTAGCAAGATTAACAGAGTCGATTGTTTCTGATAATGTGCCAATTTGGTTTACTTTGATTAGAATGCTGTTTGCTGAGTTCTCATCAATACCACGTTGCAAACGGTTTACATTAGTAACAAAAAGGTCATCACCAACGATTTGAACTTTCTCGCCAATTGCTTTGTTCAACATATTCCAACCTGACCAATCCTCTTCGTCTAAACCGTCTTCGATGGATAAAATTGGGTATTTAGAAACAAAGTTTTTCCAATAATCCACCATTTCAAGAGTGGTAAACTGTTGGCCATTCGATTCAAAGATATATCGCTTTTTATCTTTATTGTAGAACTCAGAAGCGGCAGCATCGAAAGCAAGGAAAATGTCTTCTCCTGGCTTATAGCCGGCTCTTTCAATAGCCTTAAGAATCACCTCAACAGCCTCTTCATTGGAGCCTAGGTTAGGAGCAAACCCACCTTCATCTCCTACGTTGGTTGAATGCGACAATTCTTGAAGAACTCCTCTAAGTTTATGAAAAATCTCGGCACCCATACGTAATGCTTCAGAGAAGGTAGATGCGCCAACAGGCATGATCATAAACTCTTGAATATCGATTTTATTATCCGCATGGCTTCCACCATTTAAGATATTCATCATTGGAATTGGTAATGTATTTGCATTAACGCCTCCAATATATCGATACAACTCTTGACCCGAGGTAATTGCAGCAGCTTTTGCTACAGCCATTGAAACCCCTAAGATAGCATTCGCACCTAATTTACTTTTAGTTTCTGTACCATCAAGATCGATCATAACTTTATCGATAAAATTCTGATCAAAAACGTACAATCCTTTTAGATGCTCACTGATGACGGTATTGACGTTATTAACCGCTTTCAATACGCCTTTGCCACCGTACATAGACTTATCGCCATCACGCATTTCGTGAGCCTCAAAAGCTCCGGTAGATGCTCCGCTCGGCACGGCTGCGCGTCCCAAAACTCCTTGTTCAGTTACAACGTCAACTTCGACGGTTGGATTACCACGTGAATCCAAAATTTGTCGTGCATAAATACTTGAAATAATTCCCATAGTGCTATAGTCTAAAATTATACGAATATACAAAAATATGGAGATAAAGTGACCCCTTATCTCCATATAATAACTTTAATCAAGAAAAAAACTTGATTTTATGAACTATTCGGCAGTTTCGTCAGCAACCTCAGTTGTAGTTACATCAGCCACAGTAGCTGTTGTTTCAACCTTCTTGCTTCTACTACGTCTTGTAGTTTTTTTCTCAGGTGCCTTATCTTTTATCACATCGTGCTCAAAGAAATCTACTAATTCGATTATAGCCATATCTGCGTTATCGCCAGGGCGACTTCCAGTTTTAAGAATACGTGTGTATCCGCCTGGCCGGCTTCCAACTTTAGCAGCTACTTCTCTAAAAAGCTCAGTTACACTGTCTTTATTTTGGAGGTAACTAAAAACAATACGTCGCGAGTGTGTTGAATCAACTTTTGATTTTGTAATCAATGGCTCAACGTAAGAGCGCAATGCTTTTGCTTTTGCTACAGTAGTAGAAATTCTTTTATGTAAGATAAGAGACGATGCCATGTTAGACAGCATCGCATTTCTATGCGAGCTTGTGCGTCCTAAATGATTGAATCCTTTATTATGTCTCATTGCTTATTATTCCTTGTCAAGTTTATACTTACTGATATCCATTCCGAAAGATAATTTTAGTGATGTTAGGAACTCATCGAGCTCAGTAAGAGATTTCTTACCAAAATTACGGAATTTCAACAGATCATTTTTATTATAAGTTACAAGATCTCCAAGAGATTCAACATCGGCTGCTTTCAGACAATTCAGTGCACGAACGGATAAATCCATATCCGATAACCGTGATTTTAAAAGTTGTCTCATATGCAATACTTCCTCATCGAACTCTTCAACGCCGTAACTTTCACTCGTTTCAAGCGAGATTTTTTCATCAGAAAAGAGAGCAAAATGGTGAATAAGTATTTTCGCTGCCTCTTTCAATGCGTCTTTTGGGTGGATTGAACCATCGGTTTTAATTTCAAAAAGAACTTTTTCATAGTCCGTTTTTTGTTCAACGCGAAAGTTTTCAACATCGTATTTAACATTTACAATGGGAGTAAAAATTGAATCGATAGCAATAACGCCAATTTCACTCAAAGGATTTCTATTCTCTTCCGCGGGTACATATCCACGACCTTTGTTTATATTAATTACCATTTGCAATTTAACGTCTTTAGTCATATTGCAAATTAAATGCTCTTGATTTAAAACTTGAAAACTAGAGAGATTTTTATTCAAGTCTCCAGCCATGAATTTTTCTTTCCCAAAAATCGTCAAATTAATTGTTTCCTCATTAATCTCTGGTACGATTTGTTTAAAACGTATTTGTTTTAGATTAAGAATAATTTCGGTTACATCTTCGATAATTCCAGGAATGCTTGAAAATTCGTGATCAACACCCTCAATTTTAACGCTGGTTATGGCAAAGCCTTCTAGCGATGAGAGTAAAATCCGTCGGAGAGCATTGCCAATGGTTACACCATATCCGGGCTCCAACGGACGGAATTCAAATTTGCCGACAGAATTATCGGCCTCAATCATAATTACCTTATCAGGTTTTTGAAAAGCTAGAATCGCCATATACCATTTTTTTACTTAGAATACAATTCAACAATTAATTGCTCTTTGATGTTCTCAGGAATATCTTCGCGTTGTGGAACACTTAGGAATTTTCCTGTTTTAGTGGCATTATCCCACTCAATCCAAGAGTATTTACTTACTTTGTTGCTCTCAATACTTTCAGTAATAACTTCTAAAGATTTAGAACGTTCACGTACACCAATTACATCACCAGGTTTAACATTACATGAAGCAATATTCACAACTGCTCCATTTACAGTAATGTGACGGTGTCCTATTAATTGACGTGCGCCAGCTCGTGTTGGTGAAATACCCATACGATAAACAACATTATCTAATCTTGACTCAAGATACTGAAGCAGGATAACACCAGTTACACCTTTGTTACTATCTGCTTTTTTAAAGTAATTTGAAAATTGTTTTTCTAATATACCGTAAGTATACTTCACTTTTTGTTTCTCGTTGAGCTGAACTCCATACTCTGATTGCTTTCTACGTTTGCGATTAGCACCGTGCATCCCAGGAGGATAATTCTTACGCTCATAGTATTTGTCAGCGCCGTAGATCGGTTCTCCGAAACGGCGTGCAATTTTTGTTTTAGGGCCAATGTATTTTGCCATTGTTTTTTTTCCTTTTTAATAGGGTAAATTAAACTCTTCTTCGTTTTGGTGGACGACAACCATTGTGCGGTAGCGGTGTAACGTCAACAATCTCGGTAACTTCAATTCCTTGGTTATGAAGTGTTCGAATTGCAGACTCTCGCCCGGCTCCTGGTCCTTTTACGTAAACCTTAACTTTGCGCAGTCCTGATTCATAGGCTACGGTAGCGCAATTTTGCGTTGCCATTTGTGCTGCATACGGAGTGTTTTTCTTCGACCCTTTAAATCCCATTTTTCCAGACGAAGCCCAGGAAATAACATCACCATTTCCATTCGTAAGTGTAATAATAATATTATTAAACGATGAATGAACGTGTGCTTGTCCAACTGGTTCGACCTTAACCACTCTTTTACGAGTGCTTTTTGACTTTTGTGCCATAATTTAACAATCTCTAATTATTTAGTCGCTTTCTTCTTGTTTGCCACGGTCTTACGTTTTCCTTTACGTGTACGTGCATTATTTTGGGTATTCTGACCTCTAACGGGTAACCCAATACGGTGACGAATTCCTCGGTAACAACCGATATCCATCAATCGCTTTATATTCATTTGAACTTCTGAACGTAATTCTCCTTCGAGTCTGTACGATTCTCCCAACAACTGACGTATTGCAGCTATTTGATCATCTGTCCAATCTTTAACCTTAATATTTCGGTCAATATTAGCTTCCGCTAAAACTTTGTTGGCTATACTAGTTCCAACTCCGAAGATATAGGTCAATGCTACTTCGCCGCGTTTGTTTTTTGGTAAATCAACGCCTACTATTCTTGCCATAAAATCTCGTTTGCTTTAATAAAAGGTTTGCAAAGTTAATAAATTATCCCTGACGTTGTTTAAACTTAGGGTTTTTTTTGTTGATTATGTAAATGCGTCCCTTGCGACGGACTATTTTGCAGTCCGCGCTACGCTTTTTAACTGAGGCTCTTACCTTCATCTTATTTAGTTTTTATATCGGAAAACAATTCTTCCTTTAGTTAAATCATAAGGAGACATTTCCACTTTTACCTTATCGCCGGGTAAAATTTTTATGTAATGCATCCTCATTTTTCCGCTGATATGCGCGGTAATCATGTGACCGTTTTCTAGCTCAACTCGAAACATGGCATTTGATAACGCCTCAACAATTGTTCCATCTTGCTCAATACTTGCTTGCTTTGCCATATCTGCTTTTAAACTAATTACTATACCGATCGCCGTCCTTTTACTTTTCCAGTTTTTAACAAACCATCATAGTGACGCATCAGTAAATGACTCTCTATTTGTTGCAGAGTGTCTAAAACAACTCCTACCATAAT
This sequence comes from Salinivirgaceae bacterium, assembly GCA_028709085.1. Lineage (GTDB taxonomy): Bacteria > Bacteroidota > Bacteroidia > Bacteroidales > Salinivirgaceae > JAAYQU01. The sequence goes on from JAQVXQ010000003.1 coordinate 43,913, forward strand.
CAATAGAGAAGTTCCTCCATAAAAGTGAGCAAATTGATTATTCACACCAGCTATCATAGCAAAAGCTGGAAGAATTGCAATTAAAGCAAGGAAAATTGATCCCGGTAACGTAATTCTTGACATAATTGTATCAAGAAACTCTGCCGTCTTCTTACCTGGTTTTACTCCTGGAATAAATCCACCATTACGTTTCATATCTTCGGCCATTTGAATCGGATTGATTGTAATAGCAGTGTAAAAATAGGTAAACCCAATGATTAATAGAGCAAAAGTCAGATTATACGCTAAACTTGTAAAGTCGGTAAATGATGCTGCGAATCCGGTTAATGTCTCTGATGAAGAGAAACCAAGTAATATAACAGGGATGAACATTAATGCTTGTGCAAAGATAATAGGCATTACACCTGATGCATTAATTTTCAAAGGGATATACTGACGCACACCACCATACTGTTTATTACCAACGATTCGTTTTGCATACTGTACAGGTACTTTACGCGTACCTTGAACAAGTAGAATTGCTAAAATTACTACAACTGCTAACATTATCATCTCCACTAGGAAGATAACTAATCCTCCACCTAGTTCTTCTACGCGTGAAATAAATTCCGCAAATAAAGCGAAAGGTAATCGCGCAATAATACCAATCATAATAATTAATGATATTCCATTCCCTATACCGCGATCGGTAATTTTTTCACCAATCCACATTACGAACATCGTACCGGCAGTTAAAATTACCACACTTGTTATCGTAAACAATGATCCTCCAATAATAAAAGCATCTCCAGGCAATGTTGCATGTAAGTTAGCAAGATATGCAGGCGCTTGTAATACTAGGATTACTAAGGTAAGATAACGAGTTAATTGATTAATTTTCCGACGTCCACTTTCACCTTCACGTTGTAAACGCTGAAAGTAAGGTACAGCCATTCCTAATAGCTGAATTACGATGGATGCTGAGATATAGGGCATAATACCCAAAGCTAGTACAGATGCATTTGAAAACGCACCTCCTGAAAACATATCCAATAGACCTAATACACCACCGGCTGTTTGCTCTGAAAGAGAGGTCAACTTCGTGGGATCTATTCCTGGAAGCACGATGTGTGCTCCCAAGCGATAGATTAATAATAAGCCTAATGTTGTCAATATTCGGTTCCGAAGATCTTCAATCTTCCAGATATTTTTGAGTGTATCTATTAACCGCTTCATTGATTATAATATTATAACGTTTCCGGCTTGTGCTTCGATTGCAGCTTGAGCTGATTTAGAAAAAGCGTGTGCTTTAACCTCTAGCTTCATACTTAAAGTGCCATTTCCAAGAATTTTAACAAAATCTTGCTTAGAAGCTAACCCATGCTCTACCAATGTTGTTACATCAATAAAAGATGTGCTTAATCTCTCTGCTAATGTTTGAATAACATCAAGATTTATAGCTTTATATTCTTTTCGATTTGGATTTGTGAACCCAAATTTAGGAACACGTCTTTGAAGTGGCATTTGACCGCCTTCGAATCCAATTTTTTTAGAATATCCTGATCTAGATTTTGCACCGTTCATTCCACGTGTGGATTGACCACCGTGACCTGAACCTTCACCGCGACCAACTCGCTTTCGATTGCGTGTTGCTCCTTTAGCCGGTTTTAAATTGCTGAGATCCATAATATCTTTATTTGTTTGTTTCTGTAATAGTAACCAAGTGTCTTACTTTTTCAATCATCCCTTTAATCTCTGGTTGATTCTCATGTTCAACAGTATGGTTGATTTTCCTCAAACCAAGAGCGACCAAGGTTCTTTTTTGTCTGACAGTACTTCCTATACTGCTACGAACTTGCGTAATCTGAATTTTAGTCATAACTCTGTTTTCTTATCCGTTAAAAACTTTTTCCAAATCAACTCCACGCTCAGTAGCAACGGTATATGCATCTCGCAATTGCATTAAAGCATCCATAGTAGCTTTTACCACGTTATGTGGATTACTTGATCCTTTTGATTTAGCAAGCACGTCGTGTATACCAACACTATCAAGCACAGCACGCATAGCACCTCCGGCTACAACACCTGTACCTGATGAGGCGGGTTTGATTAGTACTTTAGCACCTCCATATTTTCCTAGTGCTTCATGAGGTAGGGTTCTATTAATAATAGGCACCTTGATAAGATTTTTCTTAGCATCCTCGAGAGCTTTGGAGATAGCAGTAGTAACTTCACCGGCTTTTCCTAGTCCATGTCCTACGATTCCACCTTCATTACCAACAACAACAATTGCTGAGAAAGTGAAAGTACGTCCACCTTTTGTAACCTTAGTAACTCGATTAATGGAAACTAATCGATCTTTTAACTCTAGGTCACTGGTTTTTATCTTTCTAATTCCTGACATAACTGATTAAAATTTAAGTCCTCCTTCACGAGCACCATCAGCCAAAGATTTTACTCTTCCGTGATAAAGGTATCCGTTACGGTCAAATTTAACGTTAGTAATTCCTTTCTCAATTGCTCGTTGAGCAACAAGTTTTCCTACAAGGGTTGCAATTTCTGATTTAGAAATTCCCTTTTTCTCTGCTACTTCTTTACATAATGAAGAAGCTGCAACGAGTGTTTGTCCATTAATGTCATCAATAACTTGAACACTAATATTAGCGTTACTTCTGAAAACACTTAATCTAGGACTACTCTCTGTACCACGTATTGTTTTATTAATACGGTACTTTATACGTTGTCTACGCTCTAATTTACTTAGTGACATAATTCATCCTTCTTTTAAAATTACTTACCTTTAGATGCTGATTTACCAGCTTTTCTGCGAACCTCTTCACCTAAGAAACGAACTCCTTTACCTTTGTAAGGTTCGGGTTTTCTTAGTGACCGGATCTTAGCAGCTACATGACCGATTAATTGTTTGTCGGTACTAAATAAAGTAACTTTTGGATTACTTTTCTTGTCGCTTTTTGCTTCAACAGTGACCTCTATTGGTAATTCAAGAAAGATATTGTGAGAATATCCTAAATTTAATTCCAACATTTGACCTTTTGCTTCTGCACGAAATCCAACACCCACTAATTCGAGTACGATTGTATATCCTGTAGAAACACCAACAACCATATTATTGATCAGTGATCTATAAAGACCATGCAAAGCTCTATGCCTTTTGTTGTCAGTTGGTCTACTTACTACGACAGCGTCCTTTTCAACAGTTACTTGAATATCTTTATCCACAACTTGCTGAAGCTGCCCCTTCGGACCTTTAACAGTTACGTTATTTGCACTATCAACACTAACGTTAACTCCGGCCGGAATATTTATCGGTAATTTACCTATCCGTGACATTTTAATCTGTTTTAATAAACGTAACAAATTACTTCACCGCCTACGTTTTGCCGACGGGCTTCTTTATCTGTAATCACACCGTGTGAGGTAGATACGATTGCTACACCAAGTCCGTTTAAGACGCGAGGCATCTCTGTTGAACTTGAGTATTTTCTCAATCCTGGTCTACTTACACGTTTAATCCCTTTGATAACTGGCTGTTTAGTAGCTGGGTTATATTTTAAAGCAATTTTAATAGTGCGATTTACATCTTCGCTCTCGTCAAATTTATAATTTAAAATATATCCTTGATCAAAAAGGATCTTAGTAATCGCTTTGCGCATATTTGAAGACGGAACTTCCAACACTTTGTGTCGTGCCATAGAGGCGTTCCGTATTCTTGTCAAAAAATCGCCAATTACATCCATTGTTTGTACATCATTTAAGTTTTACCAACTTGCTTTTTTAACTCCAGGAATTAATCCCTGATTTGCCATCTCTCTGAAACATATTCGACTGATACCAAATTGACGCATATATCCTTTAGGACGTCCGGTTAATTGGCAACGGTTATGTAAACGCACAGGGGAAGCATTTTTGGGTAATTTCTGTAACCCTTCATAATCTCCTGCGGCTTTCAGCTCTGCTCGTTTGGCAGCATATTTCTCGACTAGCTTCACACGTTTTCTTTCACGTGCTTTCATTGATTCTTTAGCCATGACTTAATTCTTTTTCACGTTTTTAAATGGAATACCAAAAGACCGTAGAAGAGCAAATGCTTCTTCGTCCGTATTAGCGGTAGTAACAAAGGTGATATCCATACCCATAATGTTATTGATTTTATCAATATCAATTTCGGGGAAGATAATTTGCTCAGTTATTCCTAGAGTATAATTACCTCTTCCATCTAATTTATTCGCTACTCCTTGAAAGTCGCGGATGCGTGGCAATGCCACACTAATCAAACGCTCTAAAAACTCGTACATTTTCTCTCTGCGCAGTGTAACTTTAGTTCCAATCGGCATCTTTCGACGGAGTTTAAAGTTTGAAATGTCTTTTTTAGAAATAGTTGGAACAGCTTTCTGTCCAGCTATGGTCGTCATTTCGATTACTGCACTATCGATCAATTTACGATCTCCTGTTGCTTTCCCTACACCTTGGTTAAGGACAATTTTTGTTAAACGAGGCACTTGCATCACAGTTTTATACTGAAATTCCTTCATAAGAATTTGTATAATTTCCTCGTTATACTTAGTTTTTAAGTTTGGAACGTACGCCATCGTTAAATCTCCTCTCCCGATTTTTTATAAAATCTAACTAATTTCCCTTCAGCATTTCTCATTCGTCCTACTCTTGAAGGTTTACCTGATTTAGGTTCTTCTGGTAGGAGATTGGAAATGTGGATAGATCCCTCTTGTTTAATAATACCACCGTTAGGATACTGTGCATTGGGCTTAGTGTGTTTCGAGACCATGTTAACGCCTTCTACAATTGCGCGTTCTTTTTTTGTATCGATTTCGAGAACTTTACCTTTTTGGCCTCTGGAGTTTCCAGAGAGCACAATAACGGCATCGCCCTTTTTGATATGTAATTTCTTTCGCATTTTACTAATGTTTCGCGGTTACAATACTTCGGGAGCCAAAGATACGATTTTCATATATTTCTCGCGCAATTCTCTGGCTACCGGTCCAAAAATACGGGTTCCTTTAATTTCGCCCGTTTGGCTTAACAGCACACATGCATTGTCATCAAAACGAATATAAGATCCGTCAGGGCGTCGAATCTCTTTACGAGTTCTAACGACTACTGCTTTAGAAACAGCCCCTTTCTTTACTTCGCCTGAAGCGACAGCACTTTTCACTGATACGACAATAACGTCGCCAATGGTTGCATACTTCTTACTAGAGCCTCCTAGAACACTTATACAAAGTACTTCTTTAGCTCCGCTGTTATCAGCAACTCCTAATCTAGATTCAGTTTGTATCATGGTTACTTCGCTCTTTCAATAATTTCTACTAATCTCCAGTTCTTTGATTTGCTCAAAGGGCGTGTTTCCATAATTCGCACGATATCGCCAATATTGCATTCATCGTTTTCATCATGAGCTTTCAATTTTGTGGTCGCTTTAAGATACTTCCCATAAATAGGGTGTTTTACTCTTCTCTCTATTGCTACTAAAATTGATTTATTCATTTTATTGCTGACCACTACGCCTGTTCTTTCCTTACGGAGGTTACGCTTGTTTTCCATTTGACAAATTAATTGATTGTTGTTAATTCTCGTTGTCGCAATTCGGTCATCAATCGTGCAATATCCTTCTTTAATGCAGGAATTTGCATAGGGTTGTCTAACGGTGATACTGCATGATTGATACGCAGTTGTGTTAACGTCGTTTTGAGATCCTTAATCCGTTCTCTCAAATCTTTATCGTTTAATTCACGTACTTCTGACATTTTCATGACTGATTGTTTTAAGATTTGTTATAGTCGTGACGTACGATAAAGCGCGTCTTAACTGGTAGTTTTTGCGCAGCTAAACGCAAGGCTTCTTTTGCAACTTCCAAAGATACTCCTTCTGCTTCAATAATGATGCGTCCTGGAGTAACTGGAGCCACAAATCCTTCTGGGGCTCCTTTTCCTTTACCCATTCGAACCTCTGCAGGTTTTTTGGTAATTGGTTTATCTGGAAAAATTCGGATCCAAATTTGACCTTGACGTTGCATATAACGAGTTACTGCAATCCTTGCTGCTTCAATCTGACGTCCGTCGATCCAACTCGTTTCAAGAGTTTTAATTCCGAATGAGCCAAAAGCTAATTGATTGCCTCGCTGGGCGTTTCCTCTCATTCGTCCTTTTTGTTGACGACGAAACTTTGTTTTCTTAGGTTGTAACATTCTCTTTTCTCCCTAATTTTTAAGGTTATTTCCGTTTTTTACGGAATCCGCGTGAAGGTTTAGCTCCTGGAGCACTAGACTGACCCACATTGGGAGATAAGTCTCTTTTCGCGAATACTTCACCTTTAAAGATCCATACTTTAATTCCCATAAGCCCAAATTTAGTAAGGGCTTCTGCCAAATTATAGTCTATATCGGCACGTAGAGTATGCAATGGTATTCGTCCCTCTTTATAAGTTTCAGAACGAGCCATCTCAGCACCTCCGACACGACCAGACAATGTAATTTTAACACCTTTAGCACCAACTCGCATGCTAGAGGCGATTGCAGTTTTTATTGCACGACGATAAGACACACGTCCTTCAAGCTGACGGGCTACGTTGCTTCCGACTAGAGCAGCATCTAACTCTGGTCTTTTAATCTCAAAGATATTGATTTGAACGTCCTTACCTGTAAGTTTTTTCAATTCTTCTTTAAGCTTATCAACTTCCTGTCCGCCTTTACCAATAATTATACCAGGTCTTGCAGTATGAATAGTAACTGTAATAAGTTTCAATGTTCTTTCGATAACAATTCTAGAAACACTAGCTTTCACTAATCGTGTTTGCAGGTATGTACGAATTTTCTTGTCTTCTACGAGCTTATCGGCGTAATTATTTCCACCGTACCAATTGGAATCCCATCCTCGGATGATTCCTAGGCGATTTCCTATAGGATTTGTCTTTTGTCCCATTTAATATTAGTTTTCGGTTGTGTTAAGATTGCCCAAAACAATTGTTACATGGTTTGAACGCTTACGTATTCTGTATGCTCGTCCTTGTGGAGCGGGTCTCAGTCGTTTCATCATTCTAGCTGAATCAACATAAGCCTCTTTAACATACAAACCTGCTTCTTCAATTCTCGCACCTTGGTTTTTATTTTGCCAATTTGAAACGGCAGATAAAAGTAGTTTTTCAACTCTTTTTGCCGCTTCTTTTTGAGTAAAATGCAAAATATCAAGGGCTTTATTAACATCTTTACCTCGAATTAAATCAACTACTAGTCTCATTTTACGTGGTGAAGTTGGGCAATTATTAAGGCTAGCAAAAGCTTTATGCTTATTTGCCTCTTTTCTTTCTTGTGCTTTTAAACGTTTTCTTGCACCCATTGTTCCTCAGTTTTTCCGGTTATTTATTCTTTTTCCCACCATGTCCTCTGAAGATACGAGTAGGCGCAAACTCTCCTAGTTTATGTCCTACCATATTTTCTGTAATGTACACAGGTATAAACTTATTACCATTGTGAACGGCAACAGTATGACCAACAAAGTCAGGAGAAATCATTGATGCACGCGACCAACTTTTAACAACTTGTTTTTTGTTGGCTGTGTTCATATCAAGAATTTTCTTCTCGAGTTTGATATCAATATAAGGTCCTTTTTTTAGTGAACGGCTCATAATCTCTTTAGTTTTTGTGATCTATTTTTTTCTACGCTCCAAAATGTACCGACTCGAAGCTTTCTTCTTATCACGAGTTCTATAGCCTTTAGCTGGAAGACCTTTGCGTGATCGTGGATGACCACCGCTAGCGCGACCTTCACCACCACCCATTGGGTGATCTACAGGGTTCATTGCTACGCCACGTACTCTTGGTCGAAGACCTTTCCATCGGCTACGTCCTGCTTTACCTGATACCTGCTGAGCATGGTCAGGATTGCCTACAGTGCCAATAGTAGCTCTACATGTAATAAGAACTAAACGTGTTTCTCCTGATGGTAATCTAAGAATCGCATATTTACCGTCACGGCTTGTTAATTGTGCATAAGTTCCTGCGCTTCGTGCCATACTGGCACCTTTACCAGGGGTCAATTCAATGTTGTGAATAATTGTTCCTAAAGGAATTTCTGACAAATAAAGAGTATTTCCGATTTCAGGACTTACCCCTCGACCAGACTCTACTGTTTGTCCAACTTGGATTCCATTGGGAGCAATAATATACCGTTTTTCGCCATCGGCGTAAACAAGAAGAGCGATACGAGCTGATCGGTTTGGATCATATTCGATTGTCTTCACAACAGCCGTCATATTTTCTTTTTCACGTTTAAAGTCAATAATACGGTACTGTTTCTTATGGCCTCCACCTCTATTTCTCACTGTCATCTTTCCGGAGTTATTTCTTCCGCCGGATTTCTTGAGGCTTTCTAACAGTGATTTCTCAGGTGTGTTTGTGGTAATCATATCAAAATTACTTACCACTTTGTGTCGTTGTCCCGGTGTTACCGGATTTAGTTTTCGTACACCCATTGTTGTTAATTAAATATTGCTGTAAAAATCAATTTTTTCACCTTCTTTCAAAGTGACAATTGCTTTTTTATAAGCACTTGTTCGTCCGTCAATGACGCCACTTTTGGTGTTTCTAACTCTTTTCTTACCACCATATAGATTCGTATTTACACTGACAACTTTTACATTGTATAGTGATTCTACAGCAGCTCGAATTTCAGGTTTTGTTGCCTTTTTATGAACAATAAACCCGAATCGATTGAGTTTCTCACCTAGTTCAGTCATCCTTTCGGTGATTAGTGGTTTAATAATAATATCCATTTTACTAGGTCTTATTGTTGGTTAAATTGTTGTTCTAAATTCTGCAAACTACTTTCAGTAAAAACAAGTGCTTTTGCATTTAGTATATTGTAAGCAATTAAACCGTTATTGGTAACAACTTTGGCTTTATGAAGATTCCTCGCTGAGTGGATTACATTTAAATCTACTTCTGGCAACACTAACATAGTTTTCACATCGCTAATTTTTAAATTGTTTAAAAATGCGACGTAAGCTTTGGTTTTAGGTGCTTCAAAAGTGAAATCTTCTATCACAATTATTTCATTTTTCAACGCTTTGTATGTCAGTGTTGAAAGTCGAGCCAATCTTTTTACCTTTTTGTTCAATTTAAATCTATAGTCTCGTGGTTGTGGTCCAAAAATTCGGCCACCTCCTCTAAACAATGGAGATTTAATGCTTCCAGCACGAGCGCCACCAGTACCTTTTTGTCGTTTAATCTTTCTGGTGCTGCCGGCTATTTCGTTTCTCTCTTTTGATTTGTGAGTACCCTGTCTTTGGTTGGCAAGATATTGTTTCACGTCTAAATAGATAGCGTGATCATTGGGCTCTATTCCAAAAACAGTATCACTTAACTGAACCTTTCGTCCGGTATCTTTCCCTTCGATGTTATAAATACTTAGTTCCATTAGTCTTCCATAATTAAGTATGATCCTTTAGCTCCAGGTACAGAACCTTTTACCAAAATGAGATTGCTTTCAGGTATTATTTTCACAATTGGAAGGTCGATAACCTTAACTCGTTTCCCTCCCATTCGTCCAGCCATTCTCATTCCTTTAAATACACGTGAAGGGTAAGAAGAAGCTCCAATTGATCCTGGTGCTCTCAGACGGTTTTTCTGGCCGTGAGTTGTACCTCCGACGCCTTGAAATCCATGACGTTTAACTACGCCTTGAAATCCTTTTCCTTTAGATATTCCAACGACGTCAATCCATACGGATTCGGTGAAAACATCTACAGTTACTACATCGCCTTGTTTGTATCCTTTTTCGTCGTCGTTAAATTCAACGAGTTTTCGCAAAGGATTAACTCCAGCTTTCTTAAAATGTCCAAGCATAGGTTTGGTGACGTTTTTCTCCGTCCTCTCCTGATAACCTAGCTGATACGCGCTATAACCGTCTTTTTCAACAGTCTTAACTTGTGTGACAACACAAGGGCCCGCTTCGATAACAGTGCATGGGATGTTTTTCCCCTCGGCACTAAATACCGATGTCATTCCTACTTTTCTTCCAATTAGTCCTGCCATTTTTGTTTGTGTTTATCAGACTTTGATTTCTACTTCAACTCCACTTGGCAACTCAAGTTTCATTAGTGCATCGATTGTTTTTGCTGTTGAGCTATAAATGTCTAAAAGACGTTTGTGTGAACTCAACTCGAATTGCTCACGAGACTTTTTATTGACAAATGTTGATCGTAAAACAGTAAATATACGCTTGTGCGTTGGTAGTGGAATGGGTCCACTCACAATAGCACCAGTCACTTTTACTGTCTTCACAATCTTTTCTGCCGACTTATCGACCAAATTATGGTCATAAGATTTCAGTTTAATACGAATTTTTTGGCTCATAATAGTTTGTTATAACAGATCTGTTCTTCCTTTAACATCTTCAAGCACACTGATTGCAATATTCTTCGGAACTGGAGCATAATGTGAAAACTCCATTGCATGCGATGCTCTTCCCGATGATAATGTACGCAATACAGTAATATACCCAAATTTTTCAGATAATGGCACTGCGGCTTTAATTACCCGCGCTCCATTTCGCTCTTCCATTCCTGAAATATTACCACGACGTTTATTAAAGTCACCAATAATATCCCCCATATACTCTTCTGGGGTTGTAACTTCGGCCGCCATAATTGGTTCTAGCAATATTGGTTTTGCTTTTGCTGCTGCAGCTCTGAATGCCATTTTAGCACAAAGCTCAAACGATAATTGATCAGAGTCAACTGCGTGGAATGACCCATCGATCAAAACCACTTTTAAGCTATCAAGAGGATAACCGGCCAAAGGTCCGTTTAGCATTGCCTCTTTAAAACCTTTTTCAACTGAAGGAATGTATTCTCGAGGAATATTACCTCCTTTAATTTGATCAACAAACTGAAGTCCAATGACTCCTTCGTCTGCTGGTCCTATTTCTACACTAATATCAGCGAATTTACCGCGACCACCACTTTGCTTTTTAAACACTTCGCGATGCGTTACAGTTTGTTGTATTGCTTCTTTATATTTAACCATTGGAGCGCCTTGGTTACATTCAACTTTGAATTCACGCTTCAATCGGTCGATTATAATTTCAAGGTGCAACTCTCCCATTCCACTAAGTACAACTTGACCTGTATCTGAATCGGTATATACGATCAAAGTAGGGTCTTCTTCGATTAGTTTCACAAGAGCATGATCCATTTTCTCATTATCGGTTTGAGTTTTAGGCTCAATTGCTATGGCTATAACAGGCTGTGGAAACTCCATTTTCTCAAGAATAATCGGATTGTTTGCGTCACACAATGTGTCGCCTGTTCTTATATTCTTAAATCCAATGCCTGCACAAATATCTCCAGCTTCAATTTCATCCATTGCATTCTGCTTGTTGGCGTGCATTTGGAATAATCTGGAAATTCGCTCTTTTTTACCTGTTCTGGTATTATAGACGGACATACCGGCTTTTAATACTCCAGAATAGACTCTTATATAACACAAACGACCTACGAAAGGGTCAGTTGCAATTTTAAATGCTAATGCTGATAGAGGTTCATTTACATCCGGTTGACGACTTATTACTTTCTCATTATCGTCAATATCGATACCCATAACTGCATCAATATCCATTGGACTTGGCAAATAGGCACATACAGCATCTAATAAACGTTGTATTCCTTTGTTTTTAAACGATGCACCACACATTACAGGAACCATTACTTGGGAAACCGTTGCTTTACGTAATGCTTCTTTCATTTCATCGGCGGTAATTGGGTTTTCCTCATCAAAGAAACGCTCCAAAATAGTGTCGTCGGCCTCAGCAATTGCTTCAACTAAAATCTGGCGATATTCTTCAACCTGATCTGTCATATCGGCAGGGATTTCAACATACTTATAGTGTGTTCCATCCGCTTCCTCATACCACACAATGGCTTTATTTTCAACTAAATCGACGACGCCTTCAAAATTAGCTTCCGATCCGATTGGGATTTGAATTGCTACAGCGTTTGCTTTTAATCGATCACGCATTTGTTGAACAACAGAAAAGAAGTCCGCTCCTGTTCTATCCATTTTATTTACAAATGCTATTCTAGGAACTTTATATTTATCAGCTTGACGCCATACTGTTTCTGATTGTGGCTCAACGCCTCCTACAGCACAATAGACGGCGATTGCTCCATCGAGAACACGTAACGAACGCTCTACTTCGACAGTAAAGTCAACGTGTCCTGGAGTATCGATAATATTAATCTTATAACTCGTGTCTTTATATTTCCAAAATGCAGTTGTTGCGGCCGAAGATATTGTAATACCTCTTTCTTGTTCTTGCGCCATCCAATCCATTGTGGCTGCTCCATCGTGCACTTCACCAATTCGGTGTGTTTTTCCCGTATAGAATAAAATCCTCTCGGATGTTGTTGTTTTCCCGGCATCAATGTGAGCCATGATACCAATATTACGGGTTAATTCAAGTTTTGAACTCATTGTTTATTATATTCTTTCTTAGGATTAAAACCTGAAGTGTGAGAATGCTTTATTAGCATCAGCCATTCGGTGTGTGTCTTCTTTCTTTTTATATGCTCCACCTTCATTGTTGTAGGCAGCAAGCACTTCTGCAGCAAGTTTATCGGCCATTGAACGACCACTGCGCTTTCGTGCATATAGAATCAAGTTTTTTACGCTTATGGCGACTTTTCTTGATTCTCGTATTTCCATTGGTATTTGAAAGGTTGCCCCTCCAACGCGTCTACTCTTTACCTCTACGGCAGGAGTAATATTCTCTAGTGCTTTTTTCCAGATATCAAGAGCTGGGATCTCAACGGCAGTTCCTTTTTTCTTCTCTACGATATCTAAAGCATCATAAAAGATGGTATAAGCTGTGTTTTTCTTACCAGCTTCCATCAAATCGTTAACGAACCGAGTTACATGAGTGTCATTAAACTTTGGGTCCGGCAACAAAACTCTTTTTTTAGGTGTGGATTTTCTCATCGTTTCTTATTTTATTATTTTTTCGTTGCTTTGGGCCTTTTCGTTCCATACTTAGAACGTCTTTGTGTACGACCTTCTACACCTGATGTATCCAATGCTCCACGCACGATATGATATCTCACCCCTGGAAGGTCTTTAATACGACCACCACGTATAAGAACAATAGAGTGCTCTTGCAAATTGTGCCCTTCACCTGGAATATAGGCGTTTACTTCTTTGCCATTTGTTAGGCGGACTCTGGCAACTTTTCTCATTGCCGAGTTTGGTTTTTTAGGCGTTGTTGTATAAACACGAGTACACACTCCACGACGTTGTGGACAAGATCCTAAGGCTGGTGCCTTACTGGTCTTCTCTATACTCTTGCGCCCCTTACGAACTAATTGTTGTATTGTTGGCATACTTTCGTTTTTATAAGATATTATTACCCTGATAAATCGGACTGCAAAAGTAGAAACTTTTTTATTAATTACAAAACTTCTGTCTTTTTTTTACTGATATAAAG
>JAQVXQ010000228.1 GCA_028709085.1 Salinivirgaceae bacterium
AGCCTGTCGAGCATCTATTTGGCTGAATTACGCACCGAAACCATTGGAGCAATTGCTTTGCTGTCGAATATTTTGCGTGAAATTATCACCCTAGTGTCAACGCCCCTATTGGTTAAATATTTCGGGGAAATTGCCCCCATTTGCGCTGCTGGCGCAACAAGTATGGATACAACGTTACCCATAATTACTGCCTATTCCGGAAAAGAGTATGCTCTTATTTCCGTTTTTCACGGCACCATACTCACCATACTTGTGCCTATAATTGTTACGTTTTTTGCACGCTAAGATAGTCAACAAAACCCTATTTTGTAAAATAAACAGTGTTGAAGCAACATTTCTCAATATACAGTAGGCAATATCCGCTTTTAAATCATTCCCTTTCCCTCAATTGCCAATGAATCAATGCGTCGGATACAACAAAAGCACTTCCTCCTATATAAACCATATCGGTCAATTTTGCCTTCTTCAACGCTACCTCGATGGCATCTCCAACCATGGAGAATGCTTCTCCTTCAAATCCGGCCAGTTTGGCAATTTCTGTTAATTTATCAACATGCATAGCACGAGGAATTGACGGTTGAGTAAAATAATATTTCGCCTTTGATGGAAGCATCTTTAACATTGCCTCAACATCCTTGTCGCTTACAACACCCAAAACCATAAACAAGTTATCATAAGTTGTATTACTGATCTGACGTACCACTTCCGACAACCCTTGCGCATTGTGTGCAATGTCAACCACAACATAGGGCTGTGTGGCAAGTACTTGCCAACGGCCATTCAATCCAGTTGCATTCGCTGCATATTTCAACGCATCCAGCGCTTTTTTGAAATTTATGGGGAATAGGGTGGTAACAATTTCGAGCGCTGCCAGAACCGTTACAATGTTCTTTTTCTGATAATGACCAATTAAATCGAGCAACACTTTTTCTTGCGTTCCGTTGATGCTCTGTTGAACAGTGATTTCCAACTTTCCATCGCTTGTTGGTTGACTTTTAGTTACGACATATTTATCCGACGCCAAGGTCAACGGAGCATTTGCCAACGCTGCTGTTTCTTGAAATACAGGGAACGTTTGTTCGTTATATTCTCCAATAATAACAGGCGTGTTGGGCTTAATTATTCCGGCTTTCTCTCGTGCAATTGTAGCATATGTGCTGCCTAAAAACTGCGTGTGGTCGAGTCCAATATTGGTAATAACAGAAAAAAGAGGGCTGATGATATTGGTGGAATCGAGTCGGCCACCCATTCCAACCTCAATAATAGCAATATCCACGTTCTGTCGATTAAAGTAGTCCAATGCCATAGCCACCGTCATTTCAAAAAAACTGGGGGTTAACTCCGTAAAAATCGTTTTGTGCTTCTCCACCCACTCAACAACCTCCTCTTCGGGAATCATTGCCCCGTTAATTTTAATTCGCTCTCGAAAATCGATCATGTGGGGCGAGGTATAAAGTCCTGTTTTGTAGCCACTTGCCTGAAAAACCGAAGCCAACATATGGGAAACGGATCCCTTTCCATTTGTTCCAGCAACATGAATTGTTTTGAAATTACGATGTGGATGATTAAAATAATTATCCATGGCAATCGTTGTATCTAAATTCGCCTTATAGGCAGACTCGCCAATTCGCTGAAACATAGGCAACTGACTAAATAGGTATTGTAAAGTTTCCTGATAATTCATAAATTATTCGTTTCAATCATATATTCGACAAAGTTATTTGTTAACTTTATATAAACTAAATTTTAAATGCATGACTACGAAAAAAAAGGTATTTATTTTAGACACGAACGTTCTATTGCATGACTATAAGTGTCTGCACAATTTTCAAGACAACGATATTGTGATCCCAATCACAGTTTTAGAAGAGCTTGACAAGTTTAAAAAGGGATTTGATCAAATAAATTTCAACGCACGTCAGATAGCGCGAGATTTAGACCTACATTGCGAGGGGGAAGTCTTCACAAAAGGAGTTTCCATGGGCAAAGGAATGGGGAATTTGTTTATTGAAACAAGCCATAAATCCTCGGAATTTGTGAAAGCAAACTTTCCAGAAAACACTCCTGATCATCGCATTTTGGCCATTGCCGAACATGTCTCAAAAACCCGAAAAGAGCCGGTAATATTTGTATCAAAAGATATTAATTTGCGCATAAAAGCCAAGGCAATTGGTATTCCTTCGGAAGATTACGAAACCGACAAGGTCGAAGACATGAATATTTTTTCAGGTCCTCAGGTAATAAAAAATGTGGATCCAAATTTCATCGTATCGGTCAACAATTCGACGGAGCCTATTTTTAAAGCCGATATTCCGTTTAAAAACCTACCCACTCGAAATGCGCATTTAGTTCTAAAATCAAAGGAGGGTGAACTTTCGGCACTTGTCTATTTTGATGTTGAATTACAACAAATTACAGCAATTCACCATAGAAATGTATATGGAATAAAGCCCCGAAACGAAGAGCAACGCTTTGCTTTTCAAGCACTCCTTAATCCTAAAATTCCCCTTGTTAGCATAACGGGGAAAGCCGGAACAGGGAAAACATTGTTGGCATTGGCTGCTGCATTGGAACAAGTGGACGATTTTGAACAAATTCTGCTTGCCCGCCCCATTGTTCAGCTTTCGAATCGTGATTTAGGATTTTTACCCGGCGATGCCAATGAAAAAATAGGACCATATATGTTGCCACTTTACGACAACCTCGATGTAATCAAAAGTTACAATAAAAAACATGGACGACAGGCTGAGAAAATCGATCAACTTCAAAAGGACAAAATCATTAACATAACACCCCTCGCTTACATTCGAGGTCGAAGTTTAAACAAAACCTACTTTATTGTTGACGAGGCACAGAATTTAACTCCGCACGAGGTTAAAACCATTATTACGCGCGCTGGAGAGGGAACCAAAATTATTTTCACCGGTGACGTGCAACAGATCGACACGCCCTATTTGGACGAGCGTTCCAATGGATTATCATATCTAACGGATCGGTTGAAAAACGAAAAATTATTTATGCACATTCATTTGCAAACCGGGGAGCGCAGTGCTTTGGCCGAAATGGCTAGCAATTTACTCTAACATTCGTACATTGCTCTTTTAAAAGTCCATTGATAATTAAAATCTTAGTAACGTTTAACAAAATGGGGGGAATTCGATATTTTGCTTTTCATTAAAAATAATTGTATTTTGCCTTCGCAATATAAACCTAAAGAGAAATATTATGAACAATAATCAAATTCGTTTAATGGGCGTTTTAATACGCGATCGAAAATCTTCTGCAGCACAAGTGCAATCGCTTCTAACAGAATATGGATGCAGTATTAAAACTCGTTTGGGACTGCACGAAGCATCTGATAATTTATGTGCTCCACATGGTTTGGTTCTGTTGGAACTGACTGGATCAGTCGCAGATATGGACAAACTTGAAAAAGCACTCAATGGTGTAAAATCGGTGGAAGCAAAAGTTATAAATTTCGCCGTCTAGCGACATCTGTACCCCATAAAAAAAGCGAAGTCAATCAACTTCGCTTTTTTGTAGGAAAAGGGTTTTCTATGCCATGTTCCCTACTTTTTTTACTTTTGCTTGTTGATTCTACTACCAATATATCAAAAAAGAGCAACCCAATGAACGAGTTACAATACAAACATGGCAAAATTGTGGGATGGTTCTCCAT
>JAQVXQ010000076.1 GCA_028709085.1 Salinivirgaceae bacterium
ACGAAATTTCACCTTCTCTTTGTTCAGCTTATTAGGGATATCTTGGTTGTGAATATCGCTGAGTGGAACCAAAAAATTCTCGCTTTTGTTTTTGTGAATAAGCTTTATTAAATCGTCAAATTTCCCAGTTCCAAACGAGATCTTTCTCTTCCTATACACAATGTATTTCTGCAAATAAAGTGCGGTGGATTCCGAAATACAAATATATTTCATATCCTCAGGAACCGTTACTCGCATCTCCTCGCAAAGTCGAAAGTAATGGTCAATGCCTGTACGTGAGGTGAATATAACGGCGCCGTAATCTAAAAAGTTAATACGCTCTTTTCTGAAATCTTTTGCGGAAACCCCTTCAACACGTATAAATTGCTGAAAGTCGAATTGGACGCAATGTTTTTCGGAGAGTTCCGTGTACGGATTTTTTTCTGTTGTAGGCGCGGGTTGCGAAACTAAAATACGTTTGATTTTCAAAGCCTTAGTGGTTTTTTGTGAATCAATATCCTTATATTATAGTGTCAAATACTTTTAACAATACAATGCAAGGACCAATTTCCAGAGCACAAAGGTACAAAATCAAATAGAAAATAGAAAATCCTTTTCGAATAGTTAAGGAAAATATTCGAAAAATACGCATCAAATATACGATTGATATTAATGCTAAAATTATGATAAATAAATAGTTAACGTGATTTTCAGGCAAATATGGGATTGTAATTATTAACGGTAAAATTATTATACCTAAAAGTTTTATAAATAAATTGCCATGAAAACTATACTCTTGGATTGTCTCTTTAAGGTTGAAAATAGCACTCAATAGAAAGTGTATCAATTTTCGAATCGTATAAAGGATGAAAAATAGAGCAAGAAGTACAAAATACGTTTCAATTTTATTAAATATCGTTATCCTAAATCCATAGTAATCAAACCCCAACGCTAAAAATGTCACAAATGTTAATACAAACAGAAAGTTTAAGATTGTTGACAATCGATTGATTACAATGTTCCTTTCGATGTAAATCCGGCTCGAAAGATTGTAGGCAAACATGGCGGAAATTATAGGACGAAAGAATTTTCCGAATGAAACTCGTGTGTAGGTTACTAAGATAAGTAAACCTATAAATACTCCGGTGGCCCAATCGACACTACCAAATTGCTTCTGTGCGGCTAGCGGTTTTCTGATTAGAAGGTTCTTAATAAGGATGGTTTGGTGTTGCTCCTCCGTTTTTTTAACTATTGGGATTAAATTCAGTATCGTGGTTTGTTCTTGTATCTCCTTGTTGTCGAGCGAACTGAAATTATTTTTGTTCCGTGTAGGTTCTATTGGCTCTTGTTTTGATGCAACTTGTTTTGGTGTAATCTGGTTTACCTCTTGCTGTTCAGTAAATCGACTGAAGAGGTAGTAATCATTGTTTGTATGAACGTTTAAAATAGGGTCAAAATCCCATTTAATACGTTCTACCACAGAGGGTTCAATGTCGTTTAACTTAAAGTTTTTGCATTGAAATTCAAACTGATCCGGCGACGCGTAATATTTTTTCCCCAACACATCATAGATCGGAATATCAGAGATGCTGGTCACAAAAATAGTGTCGTTGTCGGAGTGCTTATATGTGTTTTCTATTATGCTCATGCGAATTGGGTTGCTTATTAATTTTTGCTAACAAGCCGTATTATTGTTGGATTATTGAATTGAGATATTCGGCAATTTTAGCGGTTTGGTTTCTAACGGAGTATTGTTCTAGTTCTAAGGGAGTCACTATGTTCTCATTGTTCAGAAACAAATTGTATTTGTCCGTAATAAATTTTCGAATCCCATCATAATCGTCGTAGTGAAAACTCATTCCGGTTTTTGTTGATTCAATGATGGTTTTTACATCCGAGGTCTCTGGCCCTAAACAAAGAATAGGTCGTTTGGCGCGCATACATTCAAAAAGTTTGCCCGGAATTCGCCCTTGTGCATTTTCCGCTTTATTGAGCGGAAGGAGCAGAATTTGACTGTTGAAGGTCCTCTCAATGGCATTTATTCGTGAAATATTGCCGGGTAGCCAGCAGTTTTCAAACAAATTGTTTTTCTTCAACTCTTCAACGATACTGTAATCGACACTGCCCGGAAAGTCAATTTTTAAATCGGCAGCAAATTGGGGATTTTCTGATTTTAGTTCGCCCAAAATTTTGAATAACGTTTCGGGAAGTCGATCAAATCCTAATAATCCAGCATGGGTAATTGAAAATTTCGTATCTAATTTCTGTTCTGTCTTTTGAAATTCTTGCTCATCGTATCCCCAAAAAATCACATCAACATTGTGCGCTCCAATGGATTCAAGATCGCGCTTCCAGGTTGGGCTGGCAATGGTCGTCTTCTTTGCTGTTTTTAGAGCCATCTGCTCCATATTGCTGTGCTTTCGATATGCCCAAGGAGTCAGTTTAAGCAGTTTGAAATAATCGACCTGTGTCCACGGATCTTGAAAATCGGCCAACCACGGAATGTCAAATTTCCTTGACAAGCGGCACGCTATTTCGGTGTTGGTATGTGGTGGGCCGTCGCTTAAAATTGCGTCAACAGGATTCTCTTTTAACCAAGCAGAGAGATATTTTACCGATGGTTTAATCCAAAATTTTCGTGCATCGGGAATGAAAAAGTTGCCACGAATCCAAATGGCAAGATTGTCAACCCAAGAGCGTTTGTCGCGAACATGTACCGGATTGTTCATGGAACTGGACGCTTTCCGACCCGAAGCGATTTTGAACATGCTGTACGGTTCCCAAATTGGCTGCTTTAAAATAGTGATCCCTTCTGGGATATGGATAAAATTGGTTTCGTCGAAATAGGGATACTGGGCATTGTCGGCAGTGTAAATGATTGGTTCCCAGCCAAAATCGCGCAAGTATTTCGCAAATTTAAGACAGCGATGAACGCCTACACCTCCCGATGGTGGCCAGTAATAGGTTATTATTAATACCCTCTTTTTGGTCGATAAACTCATGCTATTGCAGTTGCCTTTCTATTCAAGTTCCTTAATGGTAGCAAAAATAATAAAAGTTGTTTAGAATCTATGGAAATGTGCTCATAATGCAGTTTCTATTTATTATTTAGTGACGTTTGGTTGAAACAATAGGTTGGTTAAAAATTGTATAATTCTTTGAAATATAATGGTTTATGTTTGTCATTCAGGCTCAAACGCCTGATAATCAATACAATTTCTGTATTCGGATGAGAAGAAATCGAGTTGTTGCAAAATATACCCGTAATTTATTCTCAACATCTACCAATGTCATTGTTGCACGTCATCCTCGAAGTGGGTTGAACATTAATAGCCCCATGTGTAGCTCGGGGTAAAAGGTTATCCCACTGATTCCTAGAATCCTGGAGTGATTCAACACCTTCAAAATCACATCTTTATGCTGAATTGCGCTGTGTCTCTTCTGTATTTACAATTTTGTGACCATGAAATTTGCCACAATTTTGCTCTTCAACTAAAACTAAGACACATAGAAACTGTACCATTGCGCTGGCTTTACAGAACATGTCATAGCAAAGCCACACTCTTTTCTTAACCAAACGACATTGAATATCGATTTATTATTTTTGAATTTTTTCATTGTCGGCACGTTTTGCAATAGTACAATAAAAAGTCGCTTTTATGTTTTACAATGGATCTGTTTCAATCTATTTTTTTCATAAAATCAACCATTTTAATTGAAATCGAATGAAAATCAAGGGTTTAAAATCAATTTTCTAACATTAGGGTTCTCTGAAATCTATAAATTTTGGCTAAATTTGTACAATTTTTCAATTTTAAAATAGAGATATGACAAACAGAATTCAGCAATTATATCAGCAAATGGAGTCGCGCATTTTGACGCTCGACGGAGCTATGGGTACTATGATTCAACGACATAGATTGATTGAACGTGATTATCGTGGCTCTGAATTTGCTACCCATACCGACAATTTAATTGGCAATAATGATATTTTAGTGCTTACCCAACCTGAAATAATTAAAGAGATTCATAAATTGTATTTAGCTGCGAATGCCGACATTATTGAGACAAATACATTTAACGCCAATGCCATTTCGCAGGCCGATTACAATCTGCAACATCTTGTTTATCGAATTAATCTCGAAGCGGCAAAATTGGCGCGTGCAGCGGCCGATGAATATTCAACCACCGAAAGACCTCGTTTTGTGGCTGGAAGTATTGGTCCTACAAACCAAACTGCCAGTTTATCGCCCGACGTAAACAATCCGGCATTTCGAAAAGTAACCTTCGATCAGTTGGTTGATTCATATTACGATCAAATACGAGGGCTTGCCGATGGAGGTGTCGATCTGTTGTTGATTGAAACCATATTCGATACCTTAAACGCCAAAGCGGCTGTTTTTGCTGCCAAAAAACTGGAAGCGGAAACTCAAAAAATAATTCCAATCATGTTGTCGGGAACCATTACCGATGCTGCCGGACGAACCCTTTCAGGTCAAACCCTAGAGGCGTTTTATGTCTCACTTGAACATGCAATGCCATTTAGCATGGGATTAAATTGCGCTCTTGGTGCCGAACAATTGAAACCCTATGTGGAGCGTCTTTCCAATATCTCGTCCTGTTTTGTGAGTGCCCATCCAAACGCTGGATTGCCCAACGAGCTTGGCGATTATGACCAAACTCCGGAAATTATGGCCGAAATTATTCGTGATTTCTGTGCCTCAGGTCTTGTGAATATTATTGGTGGATGTTGCGGAACAACGCCCGACCATATTCGCGAAATAGCAAAGGTGGCAGCGCAGTATAAACCTCGGATAGTTCCTCAAATTGAACCCATTACGCGGTTTGCAGGACTCGAGGTGACATCGGTTTCAAAAGAGAGCAATTTTGTAAACGTGGGTGAACGAACCAACGTGGCGGGGTCGGCAAAATTTGCCCGATTAATTCGCGAAGAAAAATACCAAGAGGCACTTACGGTTGCTTTAGAACAGGTCGAAAACGGCGCGCAAGTGATTGATGTTTGCATGGACGATGCCCTGATAGAGGGCGAAGCAACCATGACAACGTTCCTAAACTTAATTGCTGCTGACCCTGAAATTTGCAGAGTTCCAATTATGATCGACTCCTCGAAATGGAGCATTATCGAAGCGGGATTGAAATGTGTACAGGGAAAACCGGTTGTAAACTCAATAAGTCTGAAAGAGGGCGAGGAGCAGTTCCTGAATCACGCCACACTTTTGCGTCAATATGGCGCGGCGGTTGTGGTTATGTTGTTCGACGAAAAAGGACAAGCCGACTCTTTTGAACGTAAAATTGAAATCGCAAAACGCTCATACGACCTGTTGGTCAACAAAATTAAATTTCCACCACAAGATATTATATTCGATTCCAATATTTTATCCATTGGAACCGGAATTAAGGAGCACAACAATTATGGTGTCGATTTTATTAACGCCTGTGCATGGATCAAAGAGCACTTACCATACGCAAAAACCAGCGGAGGAGTCAGCAATTTATCGTTTTCGTTTCGTGGAAACAATGTTGTGAGGGAATCGTTGCATTCTGCCTTTTTGTTCCACGCCATTCAGCATGGCTTGGACATGGGAATCGTTAATCCATCGATGTTGCAGGTTTACGAAGAGGTGCCAAAAGATCTATTAAAACTTTCGGAGGATTTGATTTTAAACAAACGTGCCGATGCCACCGAACGGTTGTTGATGTACGCCGATCAGGTTAAAGGAGATATGAAATCGGAGACCAAAAAACAGGAATGGCGCGAACTGCCTGTGGCGGAGAGAATTAAACACGCTTTGGTTAAGGGAGTTACTGAGTTTGTTGAGTCCGATTTAGACGAAATTGGGCCACAATTTGATTCTCCATTGCGCATTATCGAAGGTCCTTTGATGGGCGCAATGAACTACATTGGCGAGTTGTTTGGGACGGGACGAATGTTTTTGCCGCAAGTGGTGAAAAGTGCCCGTGTTATGAAGCAGGCGGTTGAGTATTTAGAACCAAAAATAAGAGAGGCCAATCAGGGAAAAGCCATTAAATCGGCCGGAAAAATTCTTATGGCAACGGTGAAAGGCGATGTCCATGATATCGGAAAAAACATTGTTAGCGTTGTTTTGGGATGCAATAATTACGAAATCATCGATTTGGGCGTAATGATTCCCACAGAGAAAATTATTGAGGGAGTAAAGCAGCACAAGCCTGATATTCTGGGTCTAAGTGGTCTTATTACACCATCGCTCGAAGAGATGGCAGGCGTTGCAAAAGCCATGAATGACAATAATTTTAATATTCCCATCCTCATCGGTGGAGCAACAACCAGTCAGTTGCACACTGCACTAAAAATTGCGCCGCACTACAAATCACCAGTGGTGCATGTTAAAGATGCCAGTAAAGCCATCCACGTTGCCGGGCAACTGTTAAACGAGGATAAAAAAGCGGTTTTTATTGCCGATCTCGAACTCAATAATCAGGAAATTATTGCTGCCTATAAAGAGCGGCAATTGCAAAAACAATACATTTCGCTCGATCAAGCACGACAGAATCGCTTTCAATTCGATGTAACAAAAGCACAAATTGTTAAACCAAAACAGTTGGGTGTAAAAACAATACAAGAAGTTGATATTAAGAATCTTGTCCCACTTATTGACTGGACATTTTTCTTTAAAGCATGGGAGATGAAGGGTCGTTATCCGGCTTTACTCGAAGATCCTGTGCAGGCCAACGAGGCACAGAAATTGTTTGCCGATGCCAATCAATGGCTGAACGATATCATAGAGCACAAACGTCTGCAAGTAAAGGCCGTTTATGGAATGTTTCCGGCAACTTCGGACAATGATAGCATCACACTTTATGAAGCAAGTGGAAGCACGGATGAACTTTGTAAATTTCATTTCTTGCGAAATCTGCAAAAGCGCGATCAACACAATCCATGTTTGGCCGATTTTATTGCGCCAAAACAAGCGAATGTGAACGATTATTTGGGCGGTTTTGCCGTAACGGCAGGAATAGGAATGGAGGCGATCACTCAGAAATTTTTGGCCGAAGGGAACGAATATATGTCCATAATGACAAAAATTATGGCCGATCGACTCGCTGAGGCTGCCGCAGAATGGCTCCATTTTTATGTGCGAACGGAGGCATGGGGCTATTCTCCTGCAGAGACATTCAATGCCGAAGCATTGTTGAGAGGTCAGTATCGTGGAATCCGTCCCGCAGCCGGATATCCCGCTTGTCCCGACCATTCGGAAAAAGCAACCCTGTTTCAGTTGCTCGGTGTGACCAAAAATATTGGTGTTGAGCTAACCGAGACATTTGCAATGTTCCCCACTGCATCGGTATCGGGGTGGTATTTTGCCAATCCTCAGGCACACTATTTTCAGGTTGAGCAAATAGGAGAGGAGCAAATGTCAGACTTAGCAACTCGAAAAGGAATGCATTTGGAAACGCTACGACGGTTCGTTTAGTCTTTCCACGAAATAGATAAAATCACTCCCCTTTATTTGGGATTAAGTAACTAGAAATGAATATTATAAAGACTATTAATGATTCTGAAAAGACGCTGATTTCACTCGAAATTGTGCCGCCTTTGCGCGGACATTCCCTCGAAAACATCTATAAAACGCTGGATCCGTTAATGGAATATAAACCCAGTTTTATTAATGTAACGTATCATCGTGAGGAGGTGAAATCCATTGCACATCCGGATGGGAGCATCGAGAAGCGGAAAGTAAATCGTCGCCCTGGATCGGTTGGGATTTCGGTGGCAGTGAAATATAAATACAATGTTGAGGTGGTTCCTCATATCCTTTGTGGCGGATTTTCGAAACATGAAACGGAACAAATGCTCATCGACTATTCCTTTTTAGGGCTCAACAATGTCTTTGCCTTGCGTGGCGATGCACTTAAGGGAGAGTCCCAATTTATGCCGCATCCCATTGGACACGACAATGCCATTGGTTTGGTTCAGCAAATTCGGGATTTGAACCAAGGAAAGTACCTCGACCAGCCTGATTTTGGAGCACATCATACCAATTTTAGTGTTGGCGTAGCTGGATATCCCGAGAAACATTCCGAATCGGTTGATATGGATATCGACCTTAAAAACTTAAAGGCCAAAGTGGACGCTGGGGCCGATTACATTGTTACTCAAATGTTTTACGATAATAAAAAATATTTTGATTTTGTGCAGCGTTGCCGATCTATTGGAATAACTATTCCAATAATTCCGGGAATCAATCCGTTTGCAAATTTCAACCATCTGCGAGTTTTACCCCAACTATTCCACATTGAACTGCCACAGGCATTGGTCAATGAAGTTAATTTGTGCAAAACCAACAAAGAGGTGAACAAAGTAGGCGTTGAATGGGCTATTGCTCAATGTCTTGAACTGAAATCTGCCGGCGTTCCCGTCATCCATTTTTTCACAATGAGCGAACCCGACAATGTTCAGAATATCATTAAAAAAGTTTTTTAAATCCATGGGTTGGTAGAGACGCAAGGCATTTTAAATAGAGACGCAAGGCATTGCGTCTCTACGGGATTCACTGCAATAGCCGGTTTTCAATCCCAATTTTGAATTTTGGAAAACAATCCAATTCGTGATTCATTCATTAAAAACCTAAATAGGCAATTTAATTTTCATACCTGCGCGCTGGATTCCCCTTCAGGGGCAAGGGGTGCGCGAAGGCAATCTTCGTTTGTAACCTTTTCGGCTAAAGCCGATTTTATTTTTATTTTATAATCCCATGGAGATGGGCGTTTCATAATGGGCAAACTGTGTAGATTTCAAAAACAATCTCGCCATTTATTTTTAAATATTTGTACAAAAAACATTGGATTTTTATTGGGGAAATTCCGAATTATTAGGAATTGTGGAGTGTTGCGGATTGCAGAGACGCATGGCATTGAGAGACGCAAGGCATTGCGTCTCTACGGGATTCATTGCAATAGTCGGTTTTCAACCCCAATTTTGGATTATGGAAAATAACCAAATTTTCGGATTCGCTCATTAAAACCCAAAATAGGCAATTTAATTTTCATGCCTGCGCGCTGGCTTCCCCTTCAGGGGCAAGGGGTGCGCGATGGCAATCTTCGTTTGTAACCTTTTCGGCTAAAGCCGATTTTCTTTCATTTTATAATCTCATGGCGATGGAAATTGCATAATGGCAAACAATGTAAATCTCAAAACAATCTCGCCATTTATTGGTTGAATTTAGGATTTTTATTGGGAAAATCCGAATTATTAGGAATTGTGGGGGTGTTTCGGATTGCAGAGACGCAAGGCATTGAGAGACGCAAGGCATTGCGTCTCTACGGGATTCACTGCAATAGCCGGTTTTCAATCCCAATTTTGAATTTTGGAAAACAATCCAATTTCCGGATTCCCTTCCCATACCTTTTTTTCCTAAAGGAAGCCAACCCACAACACATTTCTGGATTCATTCATTATTGTTTTACCCCTAAATAGACAATTTGATTTTCATGCTTGCGCGTTGGCTTTCCCCTTCTGGGGCAAGGGGTGCGCGATGGAAACCCATCATTCCCAATTCTAAATCACACTTTATTTTAGCAATTTGAAAACTGCCACACAACACCGTTACCTTTTAAAAGATTTTTATTAACTTGCAACGTTACTCGGTAAACTTGTCAGAATGTTTTGTTTGCGGAACAATAAGAATACGCATGTGTCTGATTACTAGGGATGAACGCTCATAGTGATTGCAAAAACAAATGGATATGAAAATGCGAAACATCAAAAACTGGATACTATTTATTGCAATATTTGTTACTTCTATTGAGATTTCGGGGCAAACCATCGACGAAATTAAATTCACCGGCAAATACAATTGGGGAGTTGGCATTGCAGAAAATTATCCGGCTGCACGGAGACACGCACTGCAAATGCTGTCGGAAAGCATTACAGTGCAGATTACGAGTCAATTTACTGAAATAGTAAAAGAAACGGAGAAGGAATATTCAAGCTATGTTGAGAAAGTTGTTACAAGTTACTCAGCAACCGTGCTCAACCAATACGAAGAACGAATTTTGAAGGAAGAACCCGGCAAGGCTGAGGTGTTAATTTTCATATCAAAACAAAATTTACAAAAGGTTTTTGATCAGCGACAGCAAACCATCAATGACTTTATAGTCCAGGGAATTAAAGCTGAAAATGAAGTGCGCCTCTCCGACGCTCTGCGCTATTATTACTGGGCATTGATGCTCACTCGAAGTCATCCTGAAAATACAAAATTGCGACATAATTTCGATGGCAACACGGAGCAGCCCGTTTTATTAAACCTTTACGATCGCATCAATTCTATTTTCACCTTTATACGGGTTGTGCCCACAACCATTGTAGAACAAGAGAACCCAGTTCAAAAACAGATACAGCTTGCCATTACCTACCGGAATAAGCCCGTGCAGGATTTAGACTACTGCCATTTCACCGGCGACTCCTATTCTGGAACGATCAGTGTACGCGATGGTCGTGGAATTGTTGTTTTAACAGGCGAAGCCGCAAAGGAGTTGAAAAATGTAAATTTCATAATTGAATATCAATATCAAAATAAGGCACATTTTGAACCCGACGTAAAGTTTATAGCAGAGAATGTGGCACTTCCCTTTTTTGAAAAAGCTCTAATACGTGTAAATCTCGAAGGCGAGACCGAAGAAGCGAATACCGAAGCTGTAAAACTGAATATACAAACTGCCCCGCAATTCAATTGTCAGCAAATTCGAAATAACCTACAGCAAATTGTAAATGCCACTAAAAAAAGGGATTATGCCACAGTAAAGCAATATTTTACGACCGAAGGATATGATATGTACAACAAATTGATTGCCAACGGCAGGGTTACAGTTTTGGCAACCCCAACCGATTCAGTTCGCATGATGCAAGTGGGGAATGAAATTATGGCTCGGTCGATTCCCATGTTGTTCGCGTTCAGTAACAACAATGTAAAGTTTGTCGAAAATGTAGTTTTCACCTTCAACCAAGAGGGAAAGGTTATTACGCTGGCATACGAACTGGGGCAAAAAGCCATTGAAGATATATTGAAAAGACCCACTGGATTTGGGACTCCCGAAGAAAAATATTTTCTCATAAAATTCATGGAAGATTACAAAACTGCTTTTGCGCTGAAACGACAAGATTATCTGAAAGCCATTTTCGACGATAATGCGCTCATTATTGTGGGGAATATGGTCAAAGAGACATCCCAAAAAGATGGAAACATGGCCAATATTTATGGACAACTCGGCGATGATAAGGTGCAATATATCCGCATGTCGAAAAACGAATATATGGATCGACTAAACGCAAGTTTTAGACGCAACGAGTTCATTAACATCAAGTTCGAAGAGAACGAAATACGAAAAGTACAGGGCGAGGAAAAGATATATGGAATCCAGATTGCACAGCATTACTACTCTTCGACCTACGCCGATAAAGGGTATTTGTTTTTGATGATTGATATGACCGATTCAACAGCACCCAAAATTTATGTCCGCACTTGGCAACCTCAAAAAAACGAGGATGGGTCGGTTATTGGTCTTGAACATTTTAAATTGAAATAGAACATGCGAAAAATCAGCCTCTTTTTAATAGCCTTTCTTTCAATACAACTCTCTTTTGCCCAAGAGTTTGACGTGCGCGAATTTGCCGCCGATCTGACCGATTTGTCAGGCATACGCTCTGAAAAACAAACCGTGAATGGCGAACCGTATGCCATTGTGAAAATTGTTACTAACATTCGGGGAATGAATTTCGATGCCAATCAGGGGAATCCAGAAGTTGAGCATAAAAACGACGGATATTGGCTCTACGTTGCTCCCCGCGAACGGAATATCAAACTGATGGCATCTGGTTATATGCCCCTTGATGTTCCGATGCCAGAACCAGCGAAGTCAAAATCAGTCTATAAAATGGTGGTTGCCACAAAAGGGGGCTTTTGTATCACTAACCCTTCTAATAATAAAAGGGCACGAATGGCCTTTTCAACCAATATTTTATCGGCATTTCGGTTTTCTTTTGAAACCTTAGTTATCCAGTCTAACGTAATTTTTTCTTTATCTATCATATTCTATAAAATGGCAGTATATTAGCTTTGCTGCCGTAAATTTGAAATTGTGTTCAGATATTCACGTAACGTTCCTTTTTTCCTGCGTCTATCGGCATATCGCATCATACGGCTCTCATTTACAGTGTATTTAATTAATGCTTCTTGAAAGATAGTTCTCATTTCAGAACCTTGTTGAGGCGCAAATAGTATATCATCGCAAAAAATATCAACCAACATTTTTTCAATCGTGGGCGAGTTTATTCTGTTTATTGTTTGCAGTGGAGCTTCTGAAACCAGAGACTTTACGATTAAGGTTTCTTTCTCATCGGGCAGGTATTTTTCGACGATTTCTTTTGTAGGTTCAACAAGCACAGAAAATTTATGCTCTTTTAAATAAAAGAATACCGATTCTGTCGCTTCTTTGTCAACCTCAATAAGTATGTAGAATCTGCCTGGCTGATGAATCATAAATTCATTAAAGGAAGAGGTGCTCCAAATGCACATTCTCAAATAAGGAAATTGCTTTTTAAGCCTTGAGTGGATTGATTTTATTTTTGAAGATAATTCCGGTACAAAAACCCTGTTTTTACCAATGGAAAAACGACCTCGTCCAATCCGGGTCAGAATGCCGGATTGGACCAAATTATAAACCCTCCAATTTATAGTAGTAGCTTTTACATTTGGTTAAAGTTGTGAAAAAAACTCCACAATATCGGCTGTTTCAAAGCTTTCTTTGTCGTTGAAATACGCTTTAAGGTGTTCAATATTTAATTTTTTCGTTGCCATAATCCAGAAAACTAGGCTACAAATATAGTAAAGAAAACTATATATTGGCAGCAATGTAAAAATGCTGCCGAAATATAGAATGACTGGGAGTGCTGGTTTACATCCCAACCCCATAAATTTCCTTCGGAATATTTATTCGTGCAATTTACTCTCAATAACAAAGATGAAAATGACTGATGAGATAAATCGGTGAAAGAATCGAAATTGTTACCCCCAAGTTCCAATATCTAAAAAAAATCTATTAACTTGCATGATCAAATACACACTTCAAGTTAAATAGGTTGGTTTTCCTTTTTGAAATTTAACACTAATTGAAAAACAACACAGTAATAGTTTTTCAAACATCTTCAACAATGGCAGAATTAAAACACGGAACAATAGTAGAACTCGCGGGAGGCGGACAGGTAAAGGTTGATAAAGAACTTGGTCGCGGTGGACAGGGAATTGTCTATTTGTGCGAATTTCAGGGAAGTAAATATGCGTTGAAATGGTACACGCAGCACTATTCCGATGTGTTTTACAACAATCTAAAAAGCAACGTAGAAGCGGGTTCGCCTTCAAAATCGAATATCTTTCTGTGGCCGCTTATGCTTACCAATAAGCAATACGACAGTTTTGGATATGTTATGCAACTTCGGCCACCGGATTTTAAAGAGTTTGGAAACTTTTTGCTGGCAAAAACCAAATACACAACGGTAAGTGCCATGCTGAATACCGCATTCCAAATGTGCGAGGGTTTCTATCATTTGCACCTAAACGGGTATAGTTATCAGGATTTGAACGACGGCAATTTCTTCATAAACCCACAAACCGGCGATTTGCTCATTTGCGACAACGACAACGTTACCGCTCAGGGTCAGAATTTGGGAATATTGGGTAAAATGCGCTACATGGCGCCGGAAGTAGTGTTGGGAAAACTGCCCGATAAATACAGCGACTATTTTTCGCTTGCCGTTATGCTGTTCCGCTTGTTTTTCAAAGATCATCCGCTCGAAGGTGTGCGTGTTCTGAGCGTGCCCTGTATGACCGAAAACGGCGAAAAAAAATATTATGGAAGCGAGGCATTATTCATATACGATAAAGACAACAAAGAAAATTTGCCTGTCAGAGGGGTAAACGTAAACGTTATAAAATTTTGGCCACTGTATCCCGATATTCTCCGCAATGCTTTCATTGATGCTTTCAGTCAGGCCAATCTGAAAAATCCAACCCAAAGGTGGATGGAATCGAAATGGGAAAAGACGCTTATTGAACTCAGAAACAGATTGGTAGTTAACGATGCCGGACAAGAAAATTTCCTTGACACCAACAGTGCTGCAACATGGAGTATTCAAACCAAAAGTTTTGGAACCATTGCACTTTCGCCACAAAAAAAGGTGTTTTTGGGTAAAGCCAAAGAACCCATTGCCGTTGTAAGAACCAACAAACAAGACCCCGACACGTGGGCATTACAAAACTTGGGAAAAGATAAGTGGATTGTAGAAACCGGCAGCGGAAAACTAAAAGAGGTGAACGCGGGCGAGGTGATGCCCACAAAATCGAATCTGAAAATTACTTTTCCGGGCGGCGAGCAGGGCGTTATTGTTAATTAATGTAAAATAAACCTAAAACTAAAATTTTGATACTATGAACCTATTAGACAACATTGAAGTACCACGCCGCGAGATGGTGCTGTTCTTTATCGCCGACAAATCGGGCAGTATGGCAGGCACAAAAATACAATCCCTCAATCAGGCTGTAAAGGAAGTAATTCCCATGCTCGACGAAATATCGCAAAACAATGCCGATGCGCAAATTAAAATTGCAGCACTCGAATTTTCGAGCGGATGCAAGTGGATGTACGACGAGCCTAAAACAGCATCAGAATTTATTTGGCGCGATTTAACCGAAGAGGGTTTAACCGATTTGGGTGCAGCCTGCGAAGAATTGAACCGCAAACTTTCGAGAAAAGCATTTATGCAAACCACCACAGGTGCTTTTGCTCCGGTCGTTATTTTGCTTACCGATGGCGAACCCACCGACGATTACAAAAAAGGAATAGAAAAACTGAGAGAAAACAAGTGGTTTCTGTCGGCCATTAAAATTGCCATTGCCATAGGAAACGACTCGAAAAAAGAGGTGTTAAAAGAATTTACCGGTAGTGTTGAATCGGTTGTTGAGGTACACAACGTTGAAGCCTTGAAAAAAATAATCCGTTTGGCCTCTGTTACTGCTCTCCTTAGTGGCTAACGTTGGCGATGCGAAATCACTAGCCATTCATCCTGCATCCACTACACATCAACAACTCAGCGCGCAGGAGCAGGTGGCCAG
>JAQVXQ010000077.1 GCA_028709085.1 Salinivirgaceae bacterium
GTTGGGGCGGTGGAGGTCTTCGCGTATTGGAAAAGTGGGCTGAAACTATGAGTTTCGAACCCGTTGGTCCAAAACCAGAAGCACGATGTGCGCCTAAGGCAAACGATATTCAAGAGTGTAAAGAAATTGCCCGTGCCATGGCAAAAGTAATTTTAGCATAAACGATTTACGGTAGAATCGGTCTTCGGTAAATCGTAGGTCGGTTCTGCTTTAAAATGCAAAGAACAGAACGTTAACGTTATAAGAAGATCATAATAACACCCATGAATAATTTACTGCGCGAGAAAACTCATACCACACCAGAAATATACTTTGATGCAAAAACTGGGGTGTTCGAAATTCAAGGACGATCGATTCCTGAAAATGCCATGAAAATATATCGTCCTGTAATGGAATGGATTGAGCAATATTTGGTGAATCCACAGCCAAAAACAACTATTAATCTTCGATTGAGTTTTTTCAATACCTCAACTTCGAAATATCTTATGGAAATGTTGAAAAAATTTGAAGTCGTTAACCGTCAAGGATATCCTGTAGAGGTTTTTTGGTATTACGACGACGAAGATATTAGAGATATTGCCGAAGATTATCAAGCATTGGTGGATGTGCCTATGAAAATGATTTTATCTACAAATAATATGGCAAGCAACGAGTAAATTAAGGAGCTAAACGTCGTATTTTCCATTCATTTTCATCCCTATAATATTCTAACCGATCATTGAGTCGATGTTTTCGACCTTGCCAAAATTCGAACGAAATAGGCTCAATTAAATAACCTCCCCACGATTCGGGACGTTCCAACGCTTCATTTTTATACAAAACATCTTTAAAATTTTGTACTAAAACGTCTCTCGATTTAATCATTTCACTCTGTGCACTGATTGTTGATGCGATTTGACTTTTGTAATTACGGGTTTTAAAGTAGGCATCATTTTCCGTGTTGTCGAGTTTCGATGCGACTCCATGAATGCGGATCTGTTTTTCCAACTCTGGCCAAAAAAACGTAACGTAGACTTGGTTGTTATTTTCAATGTCGTGGGCTTTTCTCGAGTTGTAATTAGTGAAAAAGACGAGGCCTTTATCGTTCACTTCTTTCAGTAGTACAATGCGCGAACTGACTCCTTTATCACTGCTGGCGGTTGATAGGTTCATAGCATTATAATCCTTGATTTTTGATCGCGATGCTTTTCGCAACCATTTTCGAAGTTCATTTATGGGATTAGGATCCAAATGACTTTTCTGTATTTTATCTACAGAGTACTCTTTTGATTTAAAGAATCGCATACAATGTCGTTATGTTATAATTTGAAACAGAAACGATTTTTTGAATAGATTGTTTCTGAAGATTCAAATATAATACAATTATTGTTAATAACAATACGTGCTATAAATCTTTTTATTCAATTGTTAATTGATTAAGCGTTTTACTATTACTTCTTATAATCTATTCATGACATACTTGTGCCCGACATATTGTTTTACGACTTTCTTACCAATGTGTTTGATATCAGCGTTTAACAATACGAAATGACGACAACACTCGAATATTTACAGAAACCTTTATATTTGGCTAAAGCCAATTTTATTTCTTTGACAACTCCATGGTTGAAGTCATGGGTAACTCAATTTCATCATCTTTGATCTTTATAAGTTTTGCATTACCCTCGGCCTCAGCCGAGGGATTACAGGCAATAATGGAATTAGGACTTTAGCGCAATATTTTTCGTCGTTAATTCTTGTATTGTGATATGCAGATGCTTGTCATCGAAATATTTATAGGCACAGATTACCGTAATATTTGTAGAAGCCCAAATGAAATAATTAATTGAGGTGCAGAGCACCGGAACCTTTGTAACGAAATATTAAAAAAACATTCAGTAACATCAAAACGTCCAAGAAACCACGCTAATGTTTTGCTGCTCTGCATCTTAACGTAATCGTATCACCATTTTTACAAATATTACGTAGTGCTGTCGTTAAAACACAACAAACACACGCATAGTCATACCCCTACTCCGATATCAATGTCACATTTCGTATATTGTTGAAATTCAGTTCTTAACGGCTAAAGCCAAAATGGGTGAATTGGAAATAACTCCAGCCTTAAGGCTGAATCTAGTGATCGTTATTAGACTTCGGACTTAAGCCCAATATTCCATTTTGTAAATCAAATCCTCATTCTTTATTGTAGTTAATATTATTATCAGTATAATTCAGAAACGTGTAACGAATGATTGAGTTGCAATGCAATAAATAAATTGGTAATTCTTATGACGGAAATATCAATATTGGAACATCTGCTTTTGCTAGCATTTGGCGCGATAACGAGAGGTTGAAAATACGCGACCAAATCGTTCTTTTGCGCATGTTAATTGCAAATAAATCTATTTTTTGATTCTGGATATAGTCTTGAAAAGTAGTTGATGCTTTATCGCATTGCAGAATTTCATAGTCTATATCTGTTGTTTTAATCACCGTGTCGAGATACTCCTTCAGTTGATTCATCTTTGCTTTATTTACAGCATTGTTTTCTGAATCGGAGGCATAAATACACTTAATGGAGACTGAAAAGGCAGACATGAGCACGGCAAGTTTGCGAATCGAAAAAGCATCTTTATCGTCAAGATGTGCAGCATAAATAATCTTCTTTATGTCGGATAAGCGTGTAAAATCAGCTTTTTCGGGAATCACAAGAATTGGAACAGTCACATCTTCTGCAACCTCCGCTGCCACACTGCCCACTAGTTCAATGCTCTCAAATCCATTGTTGCGTGTTCCCATTATAATGATCGACGGTTTATATTGTTTTGTCATCTCAACAATGCCAAATGCCGTAAATCCTTCTTGCAGGGAATATCCCAACTGAACATCGTTTAGGTTTTCTTTTACGGCATAACTTTTCAGATCCGCAAATGCCTTTCGTAATCGTTCTTTGGTCTCTTTTTGTAAAATCTGACCACTGTAGTCAAAATCGATCTGAACGCTACCAATATCTGAAAATGGAATCATATCAATGGTTGGCAAGTGGTAAACATGCAGTAGTTTTACTTCGGCTTTGTATTTATTGGCCAGTTTTATTGCAAACTTAGCCGCATTCAAAGAGACTTCGGAAAAATCAATGGGAACTAATATCTTTCCAATTGTTTGAATTTTCCTTTTCGAAGGACGATGTTTGGCAATTAATTTCATGGCCTTTTCAACATCATTTTCTCGAATTAACACTTTAACACCTTCACCCACTGTAGGTTGAATTAGGTTTTCATTTTGTAGAGAGCATTCAATTCCATTCGAGCTAAGAAAGCTTTGTAAAAGCAAAGCACGAGAGTAAACTTCGGTTGCAATTGCGATTAGTCGTTCTGTCATGGTTTTTTGATTTTAGTTTAGTCTTTAATCTACTAACAACTGCAAATTTAGTATTGTTTATCAAACGAAGAATATGCGCTCAAAAATCGTAGTATTTGTGACCCCCATATATTGATATTAATAAGCAGAATATTGGAAACAAAAGCACTAAAACAGTTGTTCTAGCCTAAACAGAAATTACAAATATGACTAACTTATCTGAGATATTAAAAAACAGTAACGATTTGTTCTCTAGTAACAATTTTTACAAGGCTGTTATTGATCAAAGTGCCAATTTAATTTTACTGAGCGATCCTAGTGGAGTTATAGTTTATGTTAATGAGCGATTTCAACAATTATCTAAATATTCTAATAAAGAGTTGGTTGGCGTTCATACCAGAATAAATAAAAGTGGCGAACAGTCGGCTCTATTCTATCGAAATATGTGGAAAACAATAAATGATGGAAAAGTGTTTCGAGGGCAGTTTAAAAACAGAGCTAAGGATGGCAGTTTTTATTGGCTTGAAACCACAATTACCCCATTAAAAGATAAAATCGGGAATATTATCGCTTTTCTTTCGGTTTCGGAAAATATTACTTATCAAAATATATTAGATGAGCGATACAGCATCTCTATTGAGTTCTATAAAAGGCTGATTAGACATTTACCACATACCGGAATAATACTTACTACCGATTCCGATGTTGTATCGTTGGCTGAAGGCGAAGTAATTTCATTGTTGACGTTAAAAACCCGGTTAAATATTGGTCAAAAGAGTTCGCTATTCTTCGACGATGTTGGGCTAGGGGAGCTCAACATGGATATTGCTCAGGTGTTCAAAGAGAATCGATTAATGACCCGTACCATTGAGGTACTAAATTTTTCCTTTCGAATTCAACTTATACCTATGCCAAATGTCGCCGATACGCCCAACCATGTGTTGGTGTTGTTGCAGGATATTACTGAATATACGAACTTATTGCATGAATCAATGTCGAATCAGAAGCGACTCGAAGCTATGTTTTCCAATGCCGGAGCCGGTGTTGCAATTCTCGATCGCGATGGCTTTTTTAAACAAACCAATGGCACTTGGGATGATCTTATTGGCCATAAAATTGTTTATAATTTAGAAATTAGGGATGTTGTTCACTCCGGCGATTATTTACCACTTATGAAAAGCATGGTTGAGTTAGAGAACGGGGTAATTGATTCGTATCGGGGCGAAATTAGAGTTGTTAATAAACAAAAGGAGGTTAAATGGATCGATCTATCAATGACCTCCATGTTTGATGAGAAGCTGAATCAGCAACTTATGATTATTATTGCAACCGATATCGATGAGGCTAAAAAATCAAAGGCTGGACTTATTGAACGAGAGCAGTTGTTGGAAGAGATGAATAGAACGAAGGATAAATTTTTCAGTATACTTTCACATGATCTTCGAAATCCCTTTAATTCACTGGTTGGTTTCTCCGAATATATCCTTGAAAGTTTTGATACTTTGAAACCCCATGAGATTAAAGATTTTGTAACCATAATGCGCGATTCGGCTGAAAATACCCTCGAATTGCTTGAAAACCTGTTGGATTGGTCAAAATCACAACGCGGAAAAATAGAGTGGAATCCAAAGATAATTGGTATTCGGAAAATGTCTGAAATTGCAATTCGCCAAGTTAGCTCGGCATCAGAAAAGAAAGAGATAACCATTGAGAATAGAATTGATAATGCTATTTCCGCATTTTTTGACCCAAATATGATCAGCACCGTCATCCGGAATATTGTTTCAAATGGAGTGAAA
This sequence comes from Salinivirgaceae bacterium, assembly GCA_028709085.1. Lineage (GTDB taxonomy): Bacteria > Bacteroidota > Bacteroidia > Bacteroidales > Salinivirgaceae > JAAYQU01. The sequence continues at coordinate 5,142 of JAQVXQ010000077.1, forward strand.
TTTAGTAATCGAGGGAGCGAAATTATCATCAATTCGGTGGTTGAAAACGATAAGGTTATTCTTTCATTTGAGGACTTTGGCAAAGGAATTCCTCCTGAAAAAATCAAAAAACTCTTTAAAATAGGGCAGCTAGAGTCGGAATCTGGTACCGAAAATGAACTGGGAACAGGGTTAGGGCTTATCCTTTGTAAGGAGTTTGTGGAAATTAACAAGGGCGAAATTTGGGTACAAAGTACGTTGGGAAAAGGATCAACCTTCTTTTTCTCAATTCCTAAACAATAGGGGGTCTATTGTAATTGATGTGGAACTTAGAGAGAAACTCAGAACAGAATACGAATCCCATTTTATTGCAACTAAATCGCCTGAAATTCGTATTTTAACGGTGTTGATATTTTAATTTCATTGGAACATTGCATTTGAAATGAAATTTAATTTTCACGAACCATATTTGTAAAATAATTACATATTTAATTATAGTCGTTATGAAAAAACAATTTATTTTTATGCTGTTATTGACCATTGCTGGATATGCATATGGTCAAATGAATACTACAAAAGGATTAAGCATTCGTTCAATGGTCGATGGAGTGGAGGTGACGAATATTTCTACACAAAATGTCGATTTTTATAAAAATGCCACAACACTGAAATTTACTTCTAATTTATTATCAAATCAGGAGTACTCCATTAACGCTTATCCCAATCCAGCCATGGATATGTTTCATGTCAACTTTTATAATGCTGTGTCGGGGAATGTTTCCATTTCGGTGGTAAATATTTCAGGTCAGATTGTTGCCAAAAACGAGGTAAATGCTGACATGGGATTCTTCACCGCTTCCGTTAAAGGCTTGCCATCAGGTATTTATGTTGTATCAATTATGAATTCGCTTGCCAATCAGCACACCAAAGTTCTTGTTCAATCCGGAACAAATGGAACAGCCACCATCGCCATTGAAAACAATGGAAATTTAGTGAATGATGAGAAATCGGATAATCCTACGGTCTATTTTGAGGTGGGCGAGGCCTATTCTGTTGTAGCAAAATTGGGTGACCAAATCACGCACCGATTCATTACTCCGCAGTTGGGTGAAAATGTTGAGTTTGACTTTACTTCGTGTGTTGATAAAGAAGGGAATACCTATCCAACGGTGGAAATTGGGAATCAACTCTGGATGGCTTCAAATTTAAAAACGTCCTATTTTAAAAATGGGGATCCAATTCCTCAAATCCAAACCAACAAAGCTTGGAAGGAAACCAAATCCTCGGCGGTTTGCCAATATGATAACGTATTGGAAAATATCGATAAGTTTGGATTATTGTATAATGGTTATGCCGCAACCGACAAACGCGGCGTATGTCCACAAGGCTGGAGAGTTCCCACCGATGACGATTGGACTACGCTTCTGAATACCATAAATAAGGATGAGTATAGTGGAACAGAATCACAGTTGCTGGTGAATGAGAAAGAGTGGCAGCGTGGAAATAACCTATTTGGATTTAGTGCAATTTCCGCAGGAATGCGCTATGCACATAACGGTGCATTTGGACACAAAAATCAAAATACACGTTGGTGGACTTCCACAATCAGTAAATCGAATTTCGCTTGGAATCGATATATTAATGACGATAAAAGCTATTTAGGACGGGGCGAATACAATCTGAATTACGGATATAGTATTCGTTGTATTAAAGAGTAATTTAATTGCTATTTGTAATTGAATTTGTAGAAAAAGGCAATTCGTTTTCCAATAGGGTATTCGAATTGCCTTTTTTTGTCGTTTTTAATAAGCTTATATACAGCTTATTGTGATTTTAATTGCAATTAAACTAAAGATTTAGTTATCAAACTAAGAATTTAGTTATATATTTGTATTCGAAAGTATTCGAAGCATCATAGAATTGTTGAAATAATTTTGATGTTGTGAAAATTAAACATTGAAAAAAGAATTGGCATATGAAAGAGTTGACAAAAGCAGAGGAGCAGATTATGCAAATTATTTGGAAAACCGATGGTGGGTTTGTAAAAGATATTGTTGCTGAATTTGACGACCCAAAACCTGCCTACAATACGGTATCTACTATAATTCGAATCTTAGAGACTAAAGGTTTTTTAGATCATAAATCGTTTGGGAAAACCTATCAATATTTTCCGCTTGTTTCAAAAGAGGAGTACCAACATGGATTTTTCAAGAAGTTTATTAACAACTATTTTGATAATTCATTTCGTGGACTGCTCTCCTTTTTCTCAAAAGAGGGCGACTTGTCCATCGAGGAGATGGAAGAGATTAAAAAGATTATGCAAACCGAAATAGAAAACAAAAAAGCAGGGAGGTAGAAAATGAGCACTCTAACGACGTATTTTTTTGCTGTAAATGCAATCATGATTGTGTTTTACATCCTACATTCGATTTTTATTAAAAGAGATACGCATTTCAAACAACACCGAATTTACTTGCTTTTTGCACTGGGGATTTCCGTAATTATCCCTTTTTTATCAACGTTTTTCACCGTAAATGTAGAGAGTAGCACCGCCGTAGTTTTATTAAATACGGTTCAGATAGGAGCAAAGGCAATTGATCAGGTAACGCAATCAAGTTATTCGCTCACATTTATTTTGGAAGCCATTTATTTCGTAATAACGGCACTTCTTATTAGTAAATTAACATATCAAATATATGTAATTCAAGGTATTCGCAAACGTAGCGAATTTGAATCCACCCCAAACGGAAATGTTTATTGGACTGATCAGCCTACCGCATTTTCGTTTCTTAACAACGTTTTTCTTCCAAATCATTTGCGAAATAGCGAGAATTATACAGTAATTTTCAATCACGAACAAATACACCGTAAACAATATCATTCCATTGATATTCTGTTTATTGAACTCGTTTGTGCACTGTTTTGGATTAACCCTGTAGTGTGGCTCTACAGAAAGTCAATAAAAGAAACCCACGAATATTTAGCGGACGAAGTTGTTAAGGAGCAATACAACGACACCAATAAATATGAAATGCTCCTTTTTAGTCACGGCGTTGGTTTTAATATGGGTTTGGCCAACAGTTTCAATCAGTCCTTAACTCTAAAACGATTAATTATGTTAACGAAATCACCATCATCCCCAAGCGGAAAAGCGAAAATACTATTAATAATCCCAATGGCCGGATTGTTAACCCTTGGATTGGCCTGTTCTCAAAAAGAGGATATTCCAACTGAAAAAACTGAAAAGGTAATTGAAGTAGCTCAATTTAAAGACCCTGTGGATATTGAAAAGTCTGAAATCGATGATCCAATTTATACCGTTGTCGAAGTAATGCCTGAATTTCCTGGCGGGACCAAGGCTTTGATGCAGTATTTGCAAACGAATATCACGTATCCACCGGAGGCAAAAGCAAACGGAATTAAAGGCCGCGCAGTTGTTAGTTTTGTGGTTACAAAAACCGGAGCAATTGAGAACGTGAAACTACTACGATCGGTCAATGAATTGCTGGGCTTAGAAGCCATCCGCGTGGTTAAATCCATGCCAAATTGGACTCCGGGTAGTAATAAAGGCGTTAATGTTAATGTGAAATACAATTTGCCTATTTCATTTGTTTTGGAATAAACACGAAATTAAATTTGTGAAAGCCTGAGCGAAAGTTCGGGCTTTTTTTATCGCTTCCATGTTTGAAAACATTGAGAGATGGTTTTCATTTTAGTTTCGATTTGGTTTTCACTACATTTGCATTTCATTATAAATACTGAATTTATGTTTCGATTGGCCATAATAGGATACGGGAAAATGGGTAAATTGGTGGAGAAACTTGCCAAACAACAAGGAATTGAGGTTTGTGCCCTTATCGATCCCATTTTTAACAACAGCATTAATAAAGAGACACTCAACAATGCTGATATTGCCGTTGAGTTTTCTGTACCAGAGGCGGCAATTTCCAATTATAAAAAACTATTCGAGTGCGGAATTAATGTGGTTACTGGAACTACCGGCTGGTACGAGTATTTAGACGAGGTTGTGGCAGAGTGTGAAAAGTGGAATAGAGGACTTTTTTACGCCAGCAATTTTAGCATCGGCATGAATATTACATTTTTGCTCAATAAGCAACTTGCCAAGATGACTCGAAATCTTGAAAACTATCAGGTTCAACTTTCAGAAACACATCATGTTAAGAAACTTGATAAACCCAGTGGAACAGCAATAACATTGGCAAACGGAATTATCGAAAACTCCAAACAATACAGCCATTGGGAGTTGGACAGCAATACAAAATCGAAGGGAACTATTCCAATTACGGCAAAGCGCGAAGGAGAGGTTATCGGCTTTCATTCGGTGGAGTATCGGTCGAGTGTCGATCGAATTCAAATTGAACACGAAGCGTTTAGCCGCGAAGGATTTGCCATTGGGGCACTCGAAGCGTGTAAATACATGAACCATAAAACAGGAGTACATACTATGGAAAATCTATTGGCGTTTTAATGCTGATAAATCAAGAGTTTTTCATAATTTTACGTTCTTAATATGGATAAAAATCAAATCAAAAAACCATCAATGAAAATCCGATCTCTATTGACTAATAAATGGTTCAAATTTGGGCTTGTATTTATTGTTTATTTCCTTTGGGTGATTTGGCTCGACAACTATTTTTGGCTCATTGGACTCCCCATTATTTTTGACATGTACATTACAAAAAAAGTACATTGGACATTTTGGAAAAAGAAGGGCGTTAAAAAACAGACTAAAGTTATCGAATGGGTCGATGCCCTTATTTTTGCAGTGATAGCAGCCACACTAATTCGAACATTTTTAATTGAAGCATACACCATTCCCACAAGTTCCATGGAGAAATCGCTCCTGGTTGGTGATTATCTGTTTGTTTCAAAATATCATTACGGTCCGCGAAAACCAATCACCCCGTTGTCATTTCCTTTTGCGCATCACACCTTGCCACTCACCACCAAAACTAAATCATACCTAAATTGGATAACTTGGGATTACGAAAGAATGCCCGGATTGGAAAATGTTAATCGATTCGATCCAGTTGTGTTTAATTTTCCGGAGGGGGACACCGTAGTGGTTGAACATCAAGCACAAAGTTACTACCAAATCCTTCGATCCGAAGGCCGTGCAATGCAAATGGACGATATGCAACGAGGAATGATTCGCCCCATAGAATTTTATGAAAATCGAGCACGGCAACTTCTTGCGAAGAATTACACAATTCATGTACGCCCAGTCGATAAACGTGAAAACTACATTAAACGATGTGTTGCGATACCCGGCGACACATTGAAAATTACAGAAGGAATCCTAAGTATAAACGGGCAGGAGCAACCTTTAATTGACGGATTGCAATATAAATATGCAATCTACACTAAGGGTCAAACCATTAATAAGCATGTGTTGAAATCGATGGATGTAAGCGACGAAGATTTAGATGGTTCCTATCGAGGTCCAAGTTTAATGATTCTTCCATTGTCGCCAGCGAAAGCACAGGAATTATCCAAATTTCCCATTGTCGATTCGGTGGTACGAACCATTAATCATGACGATGGATCCCATTACATATTTCCGCATAATAAAAACTATCCATGGAATGAGGACAATTTTGGACCAATTGTTATTCCTGCAAAGGGAACAACAGTTAATATCACCATCGAAAACTTGCCGCTTTACAAACGAATCATTGAACTTTACGAAGGTCACGATTTGGCGATTAATGGCGATGTTATTTTAATCGACGGAAAACCAACAACCGAATATACGTTTGCCATGGATTACTACTGGATGATGGGCGACAACCGTCACAGTTCTCAAGATAGTCGATTTTGGGGTTTTGTTCCTGATGATCACATCGTTGGGAAAGCAGTTTTCTTGTGGTTCTCCCTCGATAAGGATAAGACATTTTTAAGTAAAATCCGTTGGAATCGAATATTTAAAACGATTAATTAGTCTATCAAAAGAAAATACAAATGTTGACGAAAAATGTTAAGAAAGGTATAAAAATCAGCGCAATTGTTGCTGCAATTATTTACATTACACTTCAGATTGGTATTGCATTTTATCAAATGCCCGACCAAACCATGGAGAACACAATTAAAAAAGGAGAGTGGATTGCCATTAATAAAATAGCCGTAGGTGATTATTTTCTTGGATTTAAACTCCCTTCACTTTCAAAAATTGAACGCGGTGATTTAGTTTATATGTTCGACCCCACCGATGTGGATAATCCATTATACAATCGCAAGAAAATGATTTCGCGTGTTGTTGCTCTTCCAAAAGATGCGTTTGAACTTACCAATCGCGCTCTTTATGTGAACAACGAGCTTGTTAAAGAACAACCAACCATTAAACAAGGTTATCGAGTAGTAGTAAATGATGGGGTTTCCCTTGACTCTGCCTTTTTCGGGAAATATGGTCTTACGGAATTTATCCGCGAGGATACTAAAAGCGAACTCGCTGATAAATACAAAGATATTTATAAATTTGAGTATAGCCCCGTAGAAATTTGGGAGGTTCCCATGACTGCCGAGAAAGCACTTGAAGTAGAGAAAGATTCATTGCTCAGTTATGTTAGAATGATTCGAGCAAGAGTTCCCGGACGATATTTCAGAACCTGGCCATATAGTTCGTATTGGTTTTGGAATCGCTGGAGTACGAGCCCAACATTTGAAGTTCCCGGTAAAGGAACAGTTGTTTCCATTAATTTTAGAACCCTTGCTGGTTATGAAGAACTTATTGAAAAATATGAGGGTAATAAACTTGATGCCACTCTTGACAATGCCATATATATCAATGGAAGCCGTGTTAATTCATATACGGTTAAAGAGAATTATTATATTGTTTTGAGTGACAACCGAGACCGATATTTTGATTTACGGTCTTTTGGACTTGTGCCTGAAAGCATGATCATTGGTAAAGTAATTAATAAAAATTAAAGTGTCACACTTTTGTAGATATACATAAATTATTAAAAACTTAAAACATAATCTTATGAAGCGAGATGAATTGGTGTTTGACATCATTAAAAAAGAGTATCAACGTCAAAAGAATGGAATTGAACTTATTGCATCTGAAAACTTTGTGAGCGACCAAGTAATGGAAGCCATGGGATCGTGCATGACCAATAAATATGCAGAAGGATATCCTGGAAGACGTTATTATGGTGGCTGTCAACATGTTGACGAAACTGAGCAATTGGCTATTGATCGTATTAAGGAATTGTTTGGTGCCGAATATGCAAACGTTCAACCTCACTCTGGAGCGCAAGCAAACATGGCTGTTTTTATGGCAGTCCTAAATGCAGGCGACACTTTTATGGGATTTGATCTTTCGCATGGTGGACACCTTTCGCATGGTTCGCCCGTAAACTTTTCGGGTATAATGTACAATGCCATTTCCTACGGTGTTAAAGAATCCGATGGTTTGGTAGATTACGATGCCATGGAGGAATTAGCACTTCGCGAAAAGCCAAAACTTATTATAGCTGGAGCATCGGCCTATTCACGCGAGTGGGATTATCAACGTATGCGCAAATTAGCCGATAAAATTGGTGCTATATTTATGGTTGACATGGCACACCCGGCAGGATTGGTAGCTGCTGGCTTGCTCGACAATCCCGTGAAATTTGCCCATATTGTTACTTCAACAACGCACAAAACACTTCGTGGACCTCGGGGTGGGATTATTTTAGTGGGTAAAGATTTTGAAAATCCATTTGGAAAGAAAACCCCCAAAGGAGTTACCCGAATGATCTCTTCGCTTTTGGATTCTGCTGTATTCCCAGGTGTTCAGGGCGGACCTCTTGAGCATGTTATTGCCTCAAAAGCGGTTGCATTTGGCGAAGCACTCAAACCCGAATACAAAGTATATCAGGCTCAGGTTAAGAAAAATGCCAAAGCAATGGCCGATTCTTTTATCAAAAGAGGATATAAAATCGTTAGTGGCGGTACTGATAATCACAGCATGCTTATCGATTTAAGAACTAAATTCCCTGAAATTACAGGAAAACAGGTGGAAAATATCCTAGTACAAGCCGATATTACAATTAATAAAAATATGGTTCCTTTTGATAGTCGTTCACCATTCCAAACCTCTGGTTTTAGAGTAGGAACATCGGCCATTACAACGCGCGGCTTAAAAGAGGCTGACATGGATGTTATCGTGGAGATGATTGATAGAGTGATCTCAAACATTGAAAATCCTGCTATTATCGAGGTGGTTCGAAAAGAGGTTTTTGCCTTTATAAGTCCACGTCCAATTTTTGCGTGGTAATTAGTATAAATCTATTGAATCAATAACTCGAGAAAATAGATATTGTTAATTGTGAAAGGCAACCTTTGGATTGAAATATTCATAGGTTGCCTTTATTTTTCATTCCTAATCGTGCGCATATGTCCATTGAACATTTAGCTATTGTTGCTTTCGTTGGTTTTATTGCCGGGTTTATTAATGTTTTGGCCGCCAGCGGTAGTATGATGACCTTACCGTTGCTTATTTTTTTAGGCGTAGATCCAAATGTAGCAAATGGTACCAACCGAATTGCAATTATTGTTCAAAATATTATTGCAGTACGCAGTTTCAGGAAGCAAAAGCTACTTTCGTATCGTACCAATGTACCCATAATGGTTGCAGCTGTTATTGGTGCTTTTTTTGGGACAATAACCGTTGTCTCCATCGATAAAGAGGCACTTAATCTAATAATTGGGATTTTACTTTTAGCCATGTTTCTGATCATGCTATTTAATCCTAAATTATGGGTTAAGAAACATGAAAACATAAATGTTGACAAGATTAAACATAAATCCCAATTTTTAATATTTTTTCTGATTGGATTTTATGGAGGGTTTATTCAAGCCGGAGTAGGGGTCTTTTTAATTGCCGGATTGGTTGTTGGTATTGGTTATGATTTGCTTCGTGCCAATGCCGTTAAACTGTTAATTATGTTGGTATATACTCCCGTATCGCTCGCCATATTTCTATATTATGGTTATATTGATTGGGAAATAGGATTGTTTTTAGCTGCGGGGCATGCAATTGGGGCGTATTTGGCCAGTAAATATGCGGCTAAAATTGGCACAAAATACATCCATTATTTCTTATTGGTCGTTATTTTGGCTAGCGGATTAAAACTTGTTGGAGCTTTTTGATTTGTTGATAATCAGAGGTTTGACGGTATGGGGTGAACGGTGAACAGTGAACGGTAAATAGTGATCGGTAAATAGTGATCAGTGATTGGAGTTAGGGTTTTTTCGACTCAACAAATCGACAAATCAACAACTTAACTCCTTAACCAATCTCTTTTCCCAAGATGTATTGTTATCTCTATTTCTTGTAAATTAGTACCGATGAGTACGCCTCAACTCCTTCTTGTTTGCCAACAAATCCAAGTTTTTCGGTTGTTGTTGCTTTAATGCTAATATTGCCTATTTCCACACCCATTATTTCGGATAGTTTGGCAATCATGCTGGGCAAATAGGATCCTATTTTAGGTTTTTGAAGCGCAATTGTACTGTCAATATTCCCAATTTCATACCCTTGTTCTCTAATCAATTGGCAACATTTTCCTAAAAGAATGCAACTGTCAATATTTTTGAATGTAGGATCGTTGTCAGGGTAGTGTTTTCCGATGTCGCCTAGGGCAGCAGCGCCTAGAATAGCATCGCACATAGCATGAACTAAAACATCGCCATCGCTGTGGGCAATAGTCCCATTGTAATGCTCAATTTTTATTCCGCCAAGAATGAATGTTTCTCCTTCGGCAAGTTGATGTACGTCGTAACCAAATCCTATTC
>JAQVXQ010000078.1 GCA_028709085.1 Salinivirgaceae bacterium
AATGGAGGATTTGATATTGTGATTGGAAATCCACCTTATGATGTATATCAAGGAAGTAAAAAGGAAGAAATTGAAGATATCTTAAACATTGAAATATTCCAAAAATGTAAGGGGGGAAAAATAAATGCTTTTGAGCTATTCTTGGCTAAAACACATGAACTTCTTAAAGATAACGGTATTAATTGCCAGATTTTTCAAAATTCATTTCTTGCTGATAATTCATCACGAAACTTAAGAGAGTTCTATTTCAAGAATGAAAGAATTATATCAATAGACTCTTTCCCAGAAAGAGATAATCCCCAAAAAAGAGTGTTCGAAAGTGTTAAAATGAGCGTTTGCATTTTACTCTCGAAAAAACATGAAATTAATGGAAATGATTATGAATTTGTTGTTAGATTTTGGGATGATAAAACTATGCTAAACGGACATTTGACAAAGTTTTCGATTGAAGAAATCACACTTTTCGACCCAAAACAATTAATAATCCTTAACCTGAGAACACAAGAGAAAAAAATTTATCATGATTATTATCAAAACGTGATAAGATATTCTAATTATTTTGATTGTCTTGAAGGTGAGCTTAATATGACCTTTCATAAAAAATACATGATAAATAATCCCTTTAACCCATTAATTGTTAAAGGTGCTCAAATCCAGAGATACTTCACAACTTCAACTCCAAGCCAAGGGATTATTGAATATGTTGATGAGACCAAATATTTAAAAGATTATTCTAAAAGTAAAAAATCACAGCATCATAATATAATTAGAATTGCTTTGCAAGGCATTTCTGGAGCAAATGATAAGATTAGAATAATTAGTACATTAATACCTCAAAACGTATACTGCGCTAATTCTTGTAATTATATTATTCCTATAGCGGAAAACAACGTAATCTCAATAAAAAGCCTTTTGGGTATTTTCAATTCAACCCTCACAAATTGGATTTTTAGGAAATCAAGTACCAATAGCAACGTTAACTGCTATGAGGTTAATAATTTAAGAATACCAGATATTAAGAATAAATCAATTGCTTTAAATTATTTAGAATATCTTGTTCAATATGTTTTGTATCTTAAACAAGAGATATTTAATAAAAATAAATCTCGTCTCATATATCACTACTTTGAGCAAATCATAGACGGTATTGTATATGAATTGTATTTCCCCGAACTCTTTAAAAAGCACAATTGCGAAATCATACAACACTTGGGTGCGTTGCCCGAGTTTACAGAAAGTATGAACGATGAACAGAAAATGGAGATTTGCAAAACGGTATTCGACCGCCTCAACATGGAGGGGCATCCGGTAAAAGTTAACTTGGCGGCTATGAAATTAATACCCGAAATTGGCATCATCGAAAACGCTTGACCGGAAACCATACGACCCCATCCCTTTGGATTCCCAACTTACGGTTTCTTCATAATTTCATTTTGAATGGCAATGGACTCTTTATGGATCGATTGCAAAAGCTTCATGATAAAATCGGGATTTATCCCAATGTTTTTTGCCTGTAACTTCCGACTGTCGATGATGGAGCGCCATCGTTTTAACTGAAAAGGAGCGAGGTTTAGGTCTTTCTTGTAGTTGGCAATATTTCGAGAAATGTCGAATCGTTTGCCCAGCAGATCAATCAGTTGTTGGTCAATCGAATCAATTTGCATTCGCATCCTCTCGAGTTGCGATGGTGGGTTTAAATCGCCTTGCACCCGAATAATTAAGTTGCTCATCACCTCGCCAAACTCTTTTGGGGTGAGTTGTTGTTTCGAATCGGTTTTAGCTACATCGGGGTTCGGATGCACTTCAATCATAAGACCGTCCATCATTATGTCGTAGGCATATTGTGCCACCTCAAGAATGTTTGCGCGTGCGCCACCAATGTGACTTGGGTCGCATAGGATGGGTAAATCGGGAATGCGCATTTTTAACTCAATGGGAACTTCCCATTTTGGAATATTGCGATATTTTGTGGGTTCGTATGGATAAAAGCCTCGGTGAATTGCGGCTATTTGACGAATTCCCGCATTTTTGAATCGTTCAATGGCACCAATCCACAAGTCGAGATCCGGGTTGGCGGGATTTTTCACAAACACTGGAATGTCAACGCCTTCCAACGCTTTGCTTATTTCATGAATCGAAAAGGGATTACTTGTAGTACGCGCACCAATCCAGATCATATCGATTCCGGCTTTCAACACCTTTTCAACATGTTTGGTGGTTGCCACTTCCGTAATTACCGGGAAATTGAATGTTTGTTTTACCTCCAAAAGCCATTTTAATCCTTCGTCGCCACTTCCTTCAAATTGTCCGGGTCGAGTTCGGGGCTTCCAAATGCCGGCTCGGAATATTGTTGCTTGGTTGGTCTCTCGCAATTGTTGAGCACAATCCATCATCTGCGTTCTCGATTCCGCACTGCATGGTCCGGCTATAATAAGGGGTCTTTTGTTAAAAATATGGGGGATCTCTTCCATTATGGCAATTCTAGGATCTTTTTTCATACACAAGAAACGAAAAAGCAGATGGGTGGTTCTCCGATTTCTCGAAATGCTCTTCGTTACGTAAAATCCATTCCGAGGGATCAAAGCCTTCTAATGTTGTATCGGTATCGAAGGTGTCGTGAAGTCGGGTTAAATATAGTTTGTTGGCCACGGCAAAAAAGTGTTTGTATATTTTTGCTCCACCAATAATAAATACCTCTTCGTTTTCAGAACACGCCTCTACTGCTTTTTTGGGCGACGTAACCACTGTCGCACCCTCGGCAATATAGTTTTTATCGCTCGTAATAACAATGTTTTTCCGTTTTGGTAGCGGTTTAAAGGGAAGCGATTCCCAGGTTTTTCGACCCATTATGATCGATTTGCCGGAGGTTACTTTCTTGAAATTCTTCAAGTCCTCGCTAATGTGCCATGGAAGTTTGTTCTCTTTGCCAATTCCATTTTGGTTGTCGGCGGCTACTATGATTGAAATTGTGGTCATATCGTAAATTAAATCGACACATTGCCTTTAATGTGCGGATGGGGTTCGTAATTGGATATTTCAAAATCGTCGAAGGTGAAATCGAAAATAGAGCTCACTTTCTTGTTTATTTTTAACCTTGGGAGCGTTTTTGTTGATCTCGAAAGTTGTGTTTTAACTTGCTCAAAATGATTGGTATATATATGTGCATCGCCCAAGGTGTGAATAAATTCTCCGGGTTTTAAACCAACTACATGGGCAATCATTATTGTTAGTAATGCGTAACTTGCCAAATTAAACGGCACTCCAAGGAACAGATCGGCACTGCGTTGATAAAGTTGGCAGGATAATTTCCCGTCGGCAACATAAAATTGGAAAAGAATATGACAAGGAGGTAACGCCATTTGGTCAATTTGACCCACATTCCATGCTGAGACGATATGTCGTCGAGAGTCGGGCTTGGCTTTCAGATCTTCAATAAGTTGTGTAATTTGATCCACATGGGTTCCATCTGCCTTGGGCCACGATCGCCATTGATACCCATATATCGGTCCCAACTCCCCCGAAGGAGAAGCCCACTCGTTCCAAATGCGAACACCATTTTCCTGAAGATATTGAACATTTGTAGATCCCTTTAAGAACCAAAGGAGCTCATAAACAACACTTTTCCAGTGTATTTTCTTTGTAGTTAATAGAGGAAATCCATCTTCTAAATTACATCGATATTGATATCCAAACACCGAAATTGTTCCGGTTCCTGTCCGATCGCTCTTTTTGGCTCCGTTATCGAGGGTATGCTGAAGTAAATCTAAGTATTGTTTCACGAGAAGGTAGTATTACGTATTTTCAATTTGCAAATATAAGAAATTGTAATTGAGGTTACATCTCTTGCTCGATAATGGTTTAATTCTATTTTTGAGGAGACTTCGGAATTTGTTGAGTCGTTGAGTCGTTGAGTCGTTGAGTCGTTGAGTCGTTGAGTCGATGAGTCGTTGAGTCGTTGAGTCGTTGAGTCGAAAAAATCACCCTTTCCCCATCACCGATCACTGTTCACTGTTCACCGATCACTCATCACCCAATAATCTCCAACTTCATTTTTCATCCTTCTGTTTTTGCGGATTTCAAAAGGGTTGGATTTCTTTCACGATACTTTTGTATTCCAGTATTTTGCAAATAAATTGTAGTAAAAATATTGTTTTTGAATAAAACATAATTATCTTTGCACAGAAATTGACTGTGAATGAATTACAGGGGGCAGGAGTCCCCTTCTTTATTAAATATATGATAACAATTCCCAGAATCGAAGAGATAATAAAAGAGTATGTTGCTGATAGTGAGATATTTCTTGTTGATATCCATATCTCTCCCGGAAACAGTATTGTAATTCGCATTGATAGCCCGGAGGGGGTTACGATCGGAGCATGTGCCCAATTATCTCGTCATGTAGAATCGTTTTTCGATCGCGAGGAGGAGGATTTCTCTTTAGAAGTAGCTTCAGCGGGACTTGGACAGCCATTTTGTGTGTCTCAACAATATCATAAAATTGTTGGCAAACAGATCGAAATTGTATTAAAAGATGGTCGAAAGATCGTCGAATCATTGATTGAGGTTAATGCTGATGGAGTAGTGGTTTCGCAGTCGGCTCCAAAAATAAGCAATAAAATGCTCAAAGCACTGCCTCCCGAGGAGCGCGAGCGTATTAAATTAGAACAGTCTAAAAATATTTCGGTTGCATGGGATGAAATAAAATCAGCAACAGAACATATCAATTTTCAATAATTAAATTGGCACTATGGAAATTTTAAATTTAATAGATACTTTTTCAGAGTTTAGAGAACAAAAAAATATCGATCGTTCAACAATGATGCGTGTTATTGAGGACGTTTTTCGTAGTACATTGGTTAAACTTTACGGAAGTGCTGATAATTATGATATTATAATAAATCCGGATCGTGGAGACTTTGAGATTTGGCACAATCGTGTGGTTGTTGCCGACGATGCACTTGAAGACCCAAATGTTGAAATTACACTCACTGCTGCTCGAAAAATTGAGGAGGATTACGAAATTGGCGAAGAGGTTTCCAACGAATTCAAATTTGAAGATGTTGGTCGAAGAGCAATTCTTGCACTACGTCAAAATTTAGCCGCAAAGATTCAAGAAATTGAAAAAGAGCACATGTTCAACAAATATAAAGAACGTGTAGGCGAAGTCATCACAGCGGAAGTATATCAAGTTTGGAAGAAAGAGATTCTCTTGATTGACGACGAAGGAACCGAGTTAATTTTACCTCGAACTGAACAAATTCCAGGCGACTTTTTTCATAAAAGCGACACCGTAAAAGCGGTAGTTGTACGAGTTGAATATAAAAATGGAAATCCGCAAGTGGTTTTATCTCGAACATCCGAAGTATTTGTTGAACGTCTGTTCGAAATGGAAGTTCCTGAAATATTTGATGGACTCATAACCATAAAAAATATAGTACGAATCCCCGGCGAACGCGCAAAAGTGGCTGTGGAATCTTACGACGATAGAATTGATCCAGTAGGTGCTTGCGTTGGTATGAAAGGTTCAAGAATCCGAGGAATTGTTCGGGAATTAAGAAACGAAAATATTGACGTAATTAACTTTACAAATAACACACAGCTCTATATTACCAGAGCCCTTACCCCTGCAAAAATTACCAGAATCAAGCTCGACGAAGAGAATAAAACCGCTGAGGTTTATCTTCCCGTCGATCAGGTTTCAATGGCAATTGGACGTAATGGCGCAAATATTAAGTTGGCGGGATTACTCACCGAATATGAAATCGATGTGTACCGCGATGATGTGGAAGACGAAGAAGATGTGAATCTTGAAGAGTTTAAGGATGAAATTGACGAGTGGGTATTAAGCACGCTCAAGTCGATCGGTTGCGATACAGCAAAAAGTGTTCTTGAACTTACACCCGAAGAGTTAATTGCTAGAACGGATCTTGAAGTGGAAACAATTCAGGAAGTTCTTAGAGTATTGAATTCAGAATTTGAATAATGTGACATTGTTGCCACAGAGTTCACACAAAGTATTACAAATTTTATAGTTAGTAGCAAATATGGTTGAAGGAAAAAAATCAAGACTCCGTGAAGTAGCCAAAGATTTTAATGTGGGAATTAACACTATTGTTGAGTTTCTGGAAAAGAAGGGCATACATATCGATAACAATCCAAACAGCCGAATCGAAGGGGATGCATATAAAATCCTTTTTAAGGAGTATGCTACTGATATTCATTTAAAGAAGGAGTCTGAAAAACTCAATCTTAATAAGGCGCAAAATAAGCCACAAGCAGTAACGATTGATCAAATTGAAGAACGCACATCTGATGATGATGAGGAGATTCGGGTGAAAGATTATACTTCCAAAAAGGTTGAAGAGGTAAAACAAAAACCCAAAGAAGAGGAGTTAATTCGATCCACTGCAAAAACAGAAATAAAGGTTGTTGGCAAAATCGATCTTGACAAAAAGGGAACGCCTGAAGAGAAGAAACCTGAGATTGTAGAGGAGAAGGTGAAGGAGGCTGTTTCTGCTGAAAAGAAACCGGAAAAAGAGGAAGTTGTGCCTGTTGAAAAGGTTAAAGAAGAACCTAAAATAGAACATCCTGAGGTAGTTGATAAAATTGATGTGGGTGAAAGTAAACCACAACAAAAACCGAAACAGAAAACAGAGAATAAAGAGCGACCAAAAGAAGCTCCAACTGCACATAAAGTTGAAAAGGAGAAAGCTAAACAACCAAAAAGTAAGCATCCTTCAGATTCAAAAAAGAAAAGTCCGACTGATAAAAATGTTGTTGTAGAGACACCAAAGAAGACGGAGAAAAAGGAAGAAACGAAAGAAAATCCGATAACAACTCCCGAAGAGGTGATATTTAGTCCATTTACGGCAAAAAAACTTGCCGGACCAACCGTAGTTGGAAAAATTGACTTGCCTGTTGATAATCGTAAGAAAAACACGGGAGCAGCATCAGATGATGCAGAACAAAAGAAAAAGAAGAAGCGTCGTAAACGAATTAAAAAAGAGAAACAGGACGCAACTACTCCACAAGCAGCAAATGTGCCCGCTAAACCAAGGGTAATTGAATTTGCAAATCCGCATCGCCAAGCACAAAGTGAACGTAAAAAAGCGGCTGGAGCCAAAAGACGCCCTGTGGCAGCAAAACAGGAGGTTAGCGAGGAGGATGTAGCAAGACAAATTAAAGATACATTAGCCCGCTTAACAAATAAATCAAAATCTAAAACCTCTCGGTATCGTAGGGATAAAAGAGATGCTGCACAGGTTAAAATGGATTTTGATAGTGATCAAGTTGAATCGGAAAAAAATATAATGAAAGTTACAGAATTTGTTTCTGTTAACGATATTGCAAACATGATGGATGTTCCTGTTAATGAGATCATCTCAACATGTATGAACATGGGACTTTTTGTATCCATTAATCAACGATTAGATGCAGAAACTATGGCATTGGTTGTCGATGAATTTGGATATAAAATTGAATTCGTAAGTGCCGACGTCCTTGAAGCAATTAATGACGACGAGATTGACGATGACGAGGATATGTTTCCACGTCCCCCAATTGTTACCGTTATGGGACACGTGGATCATGGTAAAACATCATTGCTAGACTATATTCGAAAAGCAAACGTTATTGCAGGTGAAGCGGGAGGTATTACTCAGCATATTGGCGCGTATAGCGTTGAGTTAAGCTCGGGTAGAATAATTACATTCCTTGATACTCCCGGTCACGAAGCCTTTACGGCGATGCGTGCTAGAGGTGCACAAGTTACCGACGTTGCCATTATTGTGATTGCATCTGATGATAGCATTATGCCACAAACTCGAGAAGCAATTAACCACGCACAGGCCGCCGGTGTTCCTATTATTTTTGCCATCAATAAAATTGATAGAGAAAATGCGCGACCTGAAAAAATAAAAGAAGAACTAGCAGCAATGAACATCCTAGTTGAAGATTGGGGTGGAAAGTATCAATCACATGATATCTCCGCAAAACTCGGGTTACATGTCGATGAACTACTCGAAAAGGTGTTGTTAGAAGCTGATGTGCTTGAATTAAAAGCCAATCCTGATCGAAGAGCTTCTGGAACTATCATCGAAAGTCAGTTAGATAAAGGTCGTGGTTTTGTAGCTACAATTCTTGTTCAGACAGGAACGTTGAGCGTGGGCGACATTATCATTTCTGGAACGCACTATGGTCACGTTAAGGCAATGTTTAATGAGCGGGGTCAACGAGTACAATCGGCTGGCCCATCAACTCCTATTCAAGTTTTAGGACTTAATGGTGCTCCCATGGCAGGTGAGAAATTCAATGTTATGGAAACACCACGTGAAGCCAAAGAAATTGCTCTGCGACGCGACCACTTAGCTCGCGAGCAAAGTATTAGAACACAAAAACACATTACGCTTGACGAAATCGGCCGACGAATTGCCATTGGAAACTTCCAAGAGCTTAACCTAATTGTTAAGGGTGACGTTGATGGATCCATTGAAGCGCTAAGTGATTCGTTGTTGAAATTGTCTAACAACGAGGTTCAAGTACAGGTAATTCATAAAGCGGTTGGTCAGATTTCTGAATCCGATGTTTTACTTGCGGCTGCATCGAATGCAATTATTATTGGATTCCAGGTGCGACCATCTTTATCGGCACGTAAACTTGCTGAAAATGAAGAGATCGATATTCGGTTGTATTCAATTATTTATGATGCTATAAATGAGATAAAAGATGCCATTGAAGGAATGCTTTCCCCAGATATTAAGGAACAAATTTTAGGAACAGCGGAGATCATAGAGGCATTTAAAATAACTAAAGTGGGTACTATTGCCGGATGTATTGTTCGGGAAGGAAAAATTAAGCGAAATAATAGAATCCGCGTTATTAGAGATGGTATCGTTGTTTACACCGGAGAGCTTGGTTCACTTAAACGTTTTAAAGACGATGTTAAAGAGGTGGCTAATGGTTTTGAATGTGGAATGAACGTAGATCGTTTCAATGATATTAAAGCCGGCGACTTTATTGAAGCATTTGAAGAAGTTGAAGTTCGAAAGAAATTATAATAAATCACAAAAAAAAGGGACGTTTTTAAATGTCCCTTTTTTTATTCATGAAATATCGAACTACTCCTCGATAATTTCGTTTTCTTGAACTCTTTGTTCCAAATCGTTTAGTCGATGCCAGATTTCAGGCAATCGGGATTGTAAAATCATTGCACGTCGCTGTATCGAATAATCGGTTGCTGGAGTTCCCAATAACGTTTTCCCACTCTCTTTTACATTCCCTGCAAGCCCCGATTGAGCACCAATTTTTGTTTCGTTACCAATTTCAAGATGCCCTGCAAAACCAACCTGACCACCAATCATACAATCTTTGCCAATTTTTGTTGAACCACTTATTCCAGTTTGTGCAGCAATTACGGTATTGCTTCCAATCTCCACATTGTGAGCAACTTGGATCAAATTGTCGAGTTTTACACCTTCTCGGACAATAGTGCTTCCCATGGTGGCCCTATCTATGGTTGTGTTGGCTCCTATTTCAACATAATTCTCAATAATAACATTCCCAATTTGCGGGACTTTAAGAAATTCCTGATGATTTCTGGGCGCAAACCCAAATCCGTCGCTACCAATTACACTGCCTGCATGAATCACAACCTCTTTTCCTATAATGCAGTTTTCATAGACCTTCACTCCCGGAAATAGAATGGACCCCGCACCAATAGTAACATTGTTGCCAATATAAACCTGTGCATGTATTTGGACATTTTCGCCAATGGTTGAGTTTTTACCAATAACGGCAAACGGTCCGATGTAAATTTTTTCGCCAAGTTTTGCACTTTCGTGAATACTTACTTGGCTGTCAATTCCTATGGGGCGTGGTTTTGATTGCTCATACATATTCAACAAAGTGGCAAATGCCATGTAGGCATCCTTAACACGTATTAACGTTGTTTTGAACGGTCTCTCCGCTTTGAAATCATTATTTACGATAACAATCGAAGCATTTGTTTCATAAATATATTTGGTGTATTTCGAATTGGCCAAAAAACTCAGTGTTCCAGTTTTTCCCTCCTCGATTTTAGAAACATTAGTTACTGTAACTTCACCATTGCCTTCTACTGTTCCTTCTAGGGCTTCAGCGATTTGTTCTGCGGTAAATTGCATAATTTTATCTGTTTAATTGTCTAGTTCTTTAGGGTAACAAAGGTAATATTTTAAAACGGTTTTCGACATTGTTGCATGGTTAAACATATCGCTTGCTTCAATAATATTTTGAGTTTGACCATCCTTGAATAAAATTGTAATCTCATCATTAAATGGGTGATACGTGTTGTTTGAAAGGGTATTGGAAACCACTAAATATCTTGCTTCCTCAAAACTTATTTTCATGAATTCAGAGGTTCGTCTTTTTAAATCGTTTACCAGGTTAATGTCAAAAGGCTGGTTGCTAATTTTCACTCTCATCAACTTTCGATTCAAAATGGCATTACTAAGGTAGTTTAATACTCTGTCGGAATGCGTACTCCAAACTTTAATGGACGAAAGAACATCGCCATCATCAATCATCGAGAAATAGTGCAATGAGTTGCTGTTTAAAATAGGATTGTTGTCAAAGAAAAACTTTAACGACGGTGTTGAAAAGTAATCGGCATTATTCCGCGCCAATTCTTTTACCCGAATTATTATATGTCGTAATGTTTGTTCAGCGCTAACCACTGTTTTGTGCAAATATACTTGCCAATACATCAGCCGTCGTGCAATTAAAAATTTTTCGATGCTGTAAATTCCTTTCTGATCTACAACAATTTTATCGTTCGTAACATTTAGCATTTTTATAATTCGGTCGGTCGAAATTACTCCTTCGCTTACTCCAGTGAAAAAACTATCCCGTTTTAAATAATCCAGACGGTCAGTGTCCAGTTGCGATGATACTAATTGATGTAAGAACTTTTTGTGATATGTATTTGTGAATATCTGAATTGCTTTATCTAAACTACCCTCATATTGCTTGTTCAGTTCGTGCATATAATGGAGCGATATAGCTTCGTGATTCTCCTTTTCAAAAAATATCCCTTCTAAAGCATGACTAAATGGTCCATGCCCCATATCGTGTAATAGAATCGCCAAAACTGTTCCTTCTGCCTCGTCAACTGTTATGTCAATTCCTTTGTCTCGCAATACATCCAAGGCTTCTTGCAATAAATAAACGGAACCTAATGTGTGTTGAAATCGAGTATGGCACGCACCGGGATAAACCAAATGGGTTAATCCCAGTTGACGGATTCGTCTTAATCGCTGAAACCATGGGTGATTTATGATTTCATAAGCAACGCCACCCGGAATGGGGATAAGTCCGTATATTGGGTCGTTTATAATTTTATGTGAATTTGAATAAATTGGCATTAATTTCTATGTTTTTGTTACGATCAAGTAAAGGTACAGAATTAATTTGTTTTCTTCCTTGAGGTTATTTGTCTTATGGCTCAATTTTTATTATTGCTTCATTTCAAGGGTTAATTTTTGGTTTTTCTATTCAACAACTCAATAGCTGAACATTGCGACAACTCGACAACTATTTATGCTCCCTTGTTTATAAAATTTTATCTTTGCTCCTCATAAAAAAGAATGAACCCTTTTTTGGTTCTTTAAGATTGTTAAAGTAGTTTTACATGTAATTTGAACTAAATGAAATATATATGAAACGGTTTTTATTTTACATGATTCTTGTTGTTGTCTTGCTTACTCTAGCTGCCTTTGGGTACATCTATTTTCGTGTCGACACAAAAGTCCTCGAACCCATTAATATTGAAGCTGATATTCAAGGTAATCCAAATCCTGATTTTAATGTCTTGCTTGATTTTGATCCCAACTTTGATCAGTTTGTAGCCTGTGCTAAGTTAAATCCGTTGCTCGATAGTTTGTTTCAAAATAGTTTGTTCACTGTTTCCTGGATCGAGTCCCATAAATCGAAAAATTTATTCCCCGTAATTCAATTTCATGGTTTTAATGATGTAACTCGTGTTCAACAAGAATTCTCAACTAATTTGAATCCCGAGTCTAATGTTAAAGAGATTATATGTTTGAATGAACGAAAAATATATTGTTTGATAGCAGAAAAGAACTTTGTTTTCTCCCCCTCAGCACAAATTCTTGAAGAGATACCTAAGGTTATCAATTTCATTAATAAGGATAAAAGATTAACCGAAAATCCAAATTCATTTCTCTTTAATTTATCATTGAACACATTTGTTAATATTGCTCAGTCTTGCAAATTGTTTCCAAATTACAATACTCCCTACTTTCTACTTGATTCGATTTCGGGACGAGTTTTCAGCACCGAAAAGGAGTTCCTTGTACGATTTGATAGTAAACATAATAAAGATAAAGAATCATTATGGAACAACCTTTCAAGAGGAGACCAAATGTATGCAAAATACATTCCTCGTGATGTGATTGATTTTGAGGCGTTTTCATTTGACAATGGACCAATTTTGTTGGATCGTATAAAGAAACTACCACCCTATAAAAGTGAAATTGAAAAGTATATTTCTCAGTATCAGTTTGATCCTGTCGAAGAGGTTTCATCCATTATCGGGTCTTGGATATGGACGGCAAATCTCGATTTCATGGAGAATGGTGAAAATGCCAAAATTGCGGGAGTTCAAACTTCCGACATCAATAAAGTGAACGCATTTTTGTACAACTATTGTAAAGTTGTAAAACAAGAGAAAATAGTGTTTCATGAACGTAAAAAAGAACTACCAATATATGAACTTGTTGTTGGCAACTTCTTTAATTTTATATTCCCATCCACAGTGTTAAGATCTGATCCAACCTATATACTCTTTTATGAAAATCATCTTTGGCTAGCGTCGTCACCACAGATTCTCCGTTTTGCGTTTAGCTCATTTCATAACTCCGTTACTATGGATCAAATTGTAAATTTAAACCAATCAACCTACGTCTATTATGCAAATATGAAAAAAAGAAGAGCATCCTTATCTTCCACTGATAATCGTAGTAGCTCCCAATTTCTCAGATCGTTTTTAACAAAACATACCCATGTAAACGAGTTTATATTGGAAATCGATTATGCTACAGATCCATATTATGGCATATTTCGAATTTGGTAGGTTTGTTTAAACCAAATTTCATAACTATTAAAAAACATTTTGTTTAATACTTCTATTAAGAGCTCATTAAAAACTGGTAATTCATACAAATATGATGAAATTTAAAATGTTATTTGTAGGCATGCTTTGCCTCTATCTTTCGAGCCTCACCGCACAAGAACCCGTTAAATCGGAACCCCTTTTCAAATATGATTTTTACGGTTATGTTGCTTATGATGCTTACGTCGATACCCATGAATCTGTAATAACTCGTGATGGTCAGTTCTATCTTTACCCCAAAAAACCAGTTTTTCATTCCATTACGAACGAAAATTTGAATGAAAACTATCAATTCAATATGCTTTCTCTACAAAGTAGAGCAGGGGTTAAGATACAAGGACCCGATGCATTTAATGCGAAAACATCCGCTGTAATTGAAGCCGATTTTTTTGGAACAGCCGAAGCATACAAACACTTATTACGAGTACGACACGCATATATGAAGTTCTCCTGGGAAAACACCACATTATTGTTAGGTCAATATTGGCATCCATTATTTACCCCGGAATGTTTCCCGTTGGTGATATCGTTTGGGGCATCCACTCCTTATAACCCATTAAATCGTTCACCACAAATTAGACTTGATCATAAGATATTTGACGATTTCAGGATTGTTTTAGTTGCCGCTGAACATGGATACCATGCTTCTGTAGGTCCCGAATTCTCACAACGCAATGCAGGTATTCCCGATCTACAAGCCCAAATCCAATTTAAAACCGGCTCTGTTTTATTTGGTCTTGGTGGAGGATATCATCAATTACAGCCGCTACTTGGGACAGGTGAAACGCCAAATCGAGAAAAAGTGAATGCGTTTAATACAATTGTTTTTGCAAATGCTAAATTTGGAAGCCTTACTATTAAAGCGAAATCTGTCGTTGGGCAAGATCTTACAGATATGGTTATGATTGGAGGGTTTGGTCGAATTCAGGATGATATTCTTAACGATAGTACCTATAAATATGCTGCTTTAATTAGTTATTCAAATTGGATTGATATGGATTATAAAGCGTTTGAACGCATCGGGTTTGGATTATTTGCAGGTATGAGCGGTAATCTTGGTGCTTTGGATAAGATGTCAAAACCAACTAACGAAAGCTCCCTTGATGTCAACAAAAGAACATTTTTCGACCGCAATTCTGACATAGCCTACATGTTTCGTATTTCACCACGAGTTTCATACACGATAAAAAACATGGAGTTTGCGTTTGAATATTTACATGACAGAGCCTATTTCGCAAATTCATTCGATGAATACCATAAACCAAAAACAGATGATTTGACCACAGGGATTAATCATCGACTCCTTTTTTCAGCTAAATATACGTTCAAATAGACACAAAATCGAAGGTAACAAGAGGTCTAATTAAGGTTGGATTATATCAAATAAGCTTCATCGTTACAGATTTGGTTAATGGATTGAAATTTATTTTTTGAAAATAACTTCGCCAATCTTCTAGTAATCAGTTGTCCGGAAAAAACGGTTAAAAATACTTTAAAAAAAGTCATAGAAACATTTGGAGGGTAATAATAAATCTTCTACTTTTGCACCCGCTTTAAGAGAGAAACACATTTAGAGCGATGTATTGAAAAGAAGGATGGACGGGGTTTACAAGAAGTTTTTAGGTTGCTGTATGTTAGTGACAGATTAGAAAAAACTTTTTCGAAAAACTTTCCAATTAATTTGGAATGTATTTAAAAATTGTATTACCTTTGTGTCCGCTTTCAGAA
>JAQVXQ010000004.1 GCA_028709085.1 Salinivirgaceae bacterium
TATTGTCATTATTTCCAATTTTTATAATGTAGAATATGACAAAAGTAACACAAAAAAAGTTTTATGATTATTGAAGTGGGGATTTAACGACATACTCAAAGGGCATCTCGGTCAAATCGTCAAAATAGCGACCCGACTCAAGGATATCCTCATCCTCCTCAAGATAACACCATTGCACCGTGAACAGATAATTGTTACGGTACAACTGATTAAAAGAGCGCAACATTTCAAACAGCTTTTTGGAGGTTGCTGTATTGTAGTATTTCATGTCAATTTTAACAATATATTGCTTTCCGGTTTTAGGCTCAAATCTTGATAACCAATTAAAAACCGGATTGAACACTTCGTTCACATCTTCGGGGTAAGACTGACCATATATATGAAAAACTCCTGCATCACAATCGAAATGAAAACCTGGAGTTTGACGTGTGCCTTCAATGGTTAAAGAATTCATTAACATATCGCTTTGTTTAATTGACTAAATACAAATATAACAATAATATTAGAATATAAATTTTTGTAGTATTGTTATCAAAATACGAACCATATTATAAAATGTTACAATTATCAAACTGATTTTTTTATTTTACTCTTGAAGTTGTATCTTTACAATTCAAATAATATTGACAAACCGTTGCAATTACTAACATTCCAAAAAACAACGACAAAAATCACATTATTAACACACAGGATAAAATGAAGACCCTAACTATTGCCGTTGACGGTCACTCATCGTGCGGTAAAAGTACCTTGGCAAAAGCCATCGCGAAAGAATTAAATTTGATTTATATAGACACCGGAGCCATGTACCGAGGTGCAACTCTATTGGCAGTAGAAAACAATTTAATTCAAGGAGAAAATATTGACAACAACAAGCTAATGTCTCTTTTAGATAAAACCTCGATGGAATTTAAAAACATTGAGGGCGAAAATCATCTGTTTATGAACGGCCGAAATATTGAAAGGGAGATACGAACCATTGAAATATCTGAAAAAGTGAGTTATGTGAGCAAAGTTGCTACCGTGCGCAACCGATTGGTAGAATGGCAACGCGCCATGGGGAAGTCGATGAATGTTATCTTAGATGGTCGAGATATTGGGACGGTGGTTTTCCCAAATGCAGACATTAAATTTTTCGTAACAGCATCGGTTGAGATAAGAGCTAAACGGCGTTTTGACGAATTAAAAGCGAAAGGTGATGACGTTACTTTAGAAGTGGTGATGGCCAACATTCAAAAACGCGACTATATTGATCAGAATCGTGAAATGAGTCCCTTAAAACAAGCCGACGATGCCATTGTGATTGATAACAGTTTCAATACACGTTCTGAGCAACTCGAAATAGCCATCAACATAATTAAATCAAAATGTCCCCATTTATTACACTAAGATTATGATAGATGTAACCATAGATTCACGCTCCGGTTTTTGTTTTGGAGTAGTAACGGCTGTTAAAAAGGCAGAGGAATTCATGACCGAAAACCACAAAACGCGTTTACATTGTCTTGGGCATATTATGCATAATGCCGAAGAAGTGAAAAGATTGGAAAAACTGGGAATGACTACCATAAACCATACTCAAATAGAATCCATGGATCCGGCAACTATTATGATTCGTGCGCACGGAGAACCCCCTGAAACGTATGATTTAATAAAGAATCAAAACCATAAACTCATTGATGCAACTTGCCCGGTAGTTTTAAAGCTACAACAAAGAATTAGGCAAGCATATCTGAAACATCCTGATAAGCAAATTGTTATTTTCGGAAAAAAAGGACATGCCGAAGTTATTGGTCTAGAAGGACAAACCGACAACACTGCGATTGTAATTAGCAACAATAGCGAGATTCCAGAAATCATAGATCCGAATAAGGAGATTATCCTTTTTTCTCAAACAACAATGCCACTGCATGCGTTTCTTGAGATTGAGAAGCTATTGCATGGGTTCTCTAATAAAGAGATTAAATCGCACAACACAATTTGCAAAAGAGTAATTAATCGAGAAAAAGAGCTATCGGAGTTTTGCAAAAATTTTGATGTTATTGTTTTTATTTCAGGAAAGAACAGCAGTAACGGACAACTATTATTTCAAGTCTGTATTCAAACAAATAAAAACAGTCATTTCATTAGTTCCATTAACGAAATAAACTCCGATTGGTTTACTGACAAATGCACTGTTGGAGTGTGTGGAGCAACTTCAACCCCATTGTGGCTTATGGAGCAAACAGCACAGGCGATTAAGAATATATTTGATTAGTTCTACTTCAACAGACTTGACTCCTACCTTTGTTCTTCGATTTGTGAATGAAGTGTGCTTTAAATTGCGACCAATAATTGGCAATCAATAATCAACAAATAGTTTTCTTGCAGAATTTCGTCACAACTCTTTAACGACTCAACTCCTCAACAAATATTCCTTTGGCTTCCCTATTTTTTAGATTTTATCGCAAATTTCTCAAAAAAACGAGTCCAATTTACAAAATCTAAAAGCACCCACCTAAAGATCCATAGCCATGAATAGTAAGCAAAATAAATAAGGGCGACTCCAAACTAGGAAATCGCCCTTACTGTCTAACCAAAACCAAAATTGCTATGAAAAAGCTTCTTTATTACTTATTATCGTATTTCTTTTTTATCTCTTTAGGTACGACATTTTTATTTACTAATATTGATAATGTTTTATATCGTACAAATGATTCTGATGCAAACAAATATCCTTCATACTTGTGATTATCAGTTCCCCAGCTGTTTTTAACTTTGTAATATTTTACGCCGTTCTGGTCTTTAAAGATACCTACAATTTGCATGCCATGATCGTCAGTCGTTTTGTAATTATCAAAATCTTCTTGGCGTATTTCTTGAGTTATTGCCTTTTCAGGCATAGGGGTTTCAAAACTAAACATCTGCTTTTTACGCTCAGCATCAGTCATTGCTTCCCATTTCAAACGCTCACTTCCCGACATCTCTTCTATATCGGTTTCAGGCACGATGGCTAAGCCATTTTTCCAAGAAAAGCCTCTTTCACTCACATCGGCTGCCCAACTAATACTATGACCTTCATTAATAGCATTATCAATTACGCGCATAAGTTCGTCAAGAGGGAGGTTAACAAATCTCTTATATGTCCAGTTATCAGGAACCTCAAGTATAAACTTTTCATAAAATGGGTGATGTGTAAATGAAGAAAAGTAATGATAATCATCTGGATTGATTGGAACATAGGTTGCAGCAAATTCTTTTGGAGTCATCAACTTTCCATTATAATCAAATTTGTCAGGAACCACTCCTAAGTATGCATCCAAAATCCCATTAAATCCTTTTTTCCATGCAGAGCTTAACTTCCTGTTTGGATTCGATACTACTGCATCAACATAAGCTTTAAGTAATTTATCAAGTTCACCGTGAACATGTATGTCTTCGCCATATTCTAGGCCAGTGTAAGCCTTTTCAGGCATCATACCATATTTTGCAATCACATCAATAACATCATTAACAGCACCACCGCCACCAAAATTAGACGACCCGTGCATGCGAACATACATATCCGCTTTTTCCTCATAAGTTTTACGCACAACAAACATTTCGCTGAGATCCAACTCTGGCTTTCCCATTTTCAATAACTCACTCTCAACAAAGGTAGCCGTTGCAAAACTCCAGCAAGTACCACTGCGACTTTGGTTTTTAACCGATGTAACCTTAACCTCTTTTATGGGTGTAAAATCATACCCCTGCTTTTTCTCTGTCTCTTCTTGGGCTAACATCCACAATGGAAGAACTAAAAGAAGAAATAAACTTGCAATATTTCTCATAACTTAAATTAATTTTAATGAAACAATAAACTAATTTCACAATAATAACAGCAATTATAATGCCTTTGGATTATTTTTTGCACACATAGGTCATTACAAACCATTCAAAAAACACTTTAGTCCTTGGTTACCAGCAATATGAATACATTTCCCATATATACATAAACGGATATTAAGAACCCTAAAATTGTACGTTTACGAACAGTTGCCCTTCATAATAGTACAAGAAATCACAAGATACAAAAAAGAATTGTCAACAAGTTACTCACAACAAAGTTACACAAACTTTAAATAAAAAAAGAAACGAACATACAACTAACTATTCTACTATATTTGTAATTACAACCATCGATAAGAAAATAACAATCTCATGAAAAATAACTTTTTTCAATACATAAATATATTTACCATTGTTTTACTAATAGCATCGTTATCGAATATTGATCATGTTCAAGCACAGTACGAAAAAGAGGGTTATACATTTATACAAAAGCTAAAAACTCCAAGGGCTAGAAAACCTGAAGTCCATGAATTGATGCTCGATCCACACGGACGGTTTCTAATTTTAACGTATAGTTCTCATCCCACACATATTCTTCTTTATCAACTAAACAGTTGGAATTTACATAAAGAATATATGGTTCCTGAGTGGTTCGACCTTAGCAATTCCTTTGTTGATCCTGATGGACGGTATTTATTTATCGACTTCGGACGGTTTTCCTCAAAATATCGTCGCATAGATTTAACAACTGACAACATCGACACTGTAGAGTGCTCAAAAACTCCGCGAGGTTGCATCCCAAAGGAAGCCAGTCAAACTCGTACAAATCTATATACGCCTGATAAAAGTTATTATATAACAGTAAATCGAAAAAACAAACGCGATGTACTGATTTTCAAAAAAGAGAACAATTAACCCATTAATATTTTCCGTTATGATTAAATTGTCAAAACAAAAAAAATATCTATTACGATCGAGTAAACAGGTGATTACTAATCTATTCTTAACTCTTGTAATAGGATTATTTTCCGTTGGAGTCTCCGGACAAAACCTTTCTCGATTCATAAAAACCGAGAATTTAACCCAAAAGTACGCCAAGTATAACACCGTTATTGGCTTCGATTCAATTTCGGCAAAGGTGCAAGAGAGCGGATTGAGTTTAGTATCTCGGAAAACACTTTATGTGGCGAATAATGACAACGGAGCCACCGAATTGGCAACCATTATTCTAGATTATGAGCCCATGTCTGCCGATATAACAATTACTAAAACAGTTATAATTCGAGCCAATGGTAAAGAAGAGGCTCTTTTTAGCAAAGATAAAGTGTATGACTATGCCGCTCCAGCCCGAATGATATACTGGGGAGCCCGACAAAAAATGATTGAGCCCGGAAAATTATTCTCCGGCGATGCGGTTTATATTGAATATGAACGAAAAGGATACACTTACGCTTTATTACAAAGCGATGACGAAGAGCGTTTCATCCCCCCAATGCGAGGACACTACTACGATATAATTGAGTTTTTCGACCGTGTTCCAATCCACAAAAAATATTTTCGTGTTGAGATGCCGAATACTAAAGAGTTAATTTACAAAACATACAACGGCAAATTTAAGGAGAATATTTACGAAAAAGGGGATTCAAAAATTGCTGAATTTGAATTAACAAATATTATCCCCATAAAAAGAGAATATGCCAGAGTTGCTGATGTTGACATTGCACCCAAAGTTATTGTTACAACCACAAAGGCGTGGGAAGAGAAATCGAAATGGTTTTACGGTGTAAACGAGGACTATGGCAGTTTTAAATCAAACCCTGATATTGACAAAAAAGTAGCCGAAATATTGAAAGATGCCAACGATGAATTAGACTCCATTGGTCGTCTTAATCGATGGGTGGCCGACGAAATTAGATACAGTGGAATCTCCATGGGAACAGGTGAAGGATTTACCCTACATTCGGGAGCCATGAATTACACCGATCGTTGTGGCGTGTGTAAAGACAAAGCCGGAATGTTGGTTACCATGTTGCGTGCTGCCGGATTTGAATCATATGCCGCTATGACAATGGCCGGATCAAGAATCGAAAACATTCCTGCCGACCAATTTAACCATAGTGTTACCGTTGTAAAACTTCGCAATGGAAAATTCCAATTACTCGATCCAACATGGATTCCTTTTATACGGGAAATGTGGTCAAGTCGCGAACAGCAACAAAATTACCTCTTAGGACTTCCCGAAGGCGATATTATGAGAGAAACCCCAATTTCAGAACCAGAAAACCATTGGTTAAAAATTGACAATAATGCAACTTTAAATAGCGAAGGTACACTAGAGGGAACTATTACTGTATCGGCCGAAGGCCAGAGCGATGCAACGGTACGTTCAATTTTCACTCGAAGTTATACGGAACAGTGGGAATGGAATGTAAGAAATCAAATCATAAGTTATTACCCAACAGCGCAAATTGATTCAGTATATTATTCAGAACCCTATAAATACTACGAAGCTCCGGTTTCAATTTTAATAAGATATAAAATCCCAAACTTTGCTCCTACCAACGGTAGTACAATGATTGTAAACACAATGACCAGCAATGGTGTATTTGGATATACACAGATTTATGGCCGTTGGAATACCAATTTAAAGGAACGTGAATTCGACTTTGCAGGAAGTTGCTCCCAGTTAGTGGAGATTACAGAAAACATCACGGTTCCCGAAAATGCCCAATTGATGAGCAATAAAAATCGAATCGTTTCTGAAAAAGGGGAATTTGTCTCCATAGATACAAATATATCGCTGAAAAACAACGTGTTGCAAACAAAAATCACAGAACGATTCGAACAGCGTAAATATCCTTCCGAAGCGTGGAAAGAGTTTGTAACCTTATTAAAAGCACGGGAAGATTTCCAAAAACCGATTGTTGTAAAATTTTAAGCAAACCGCACTAAAAACACGAAACAATGAAAATAATATATTTAATGATCTTAGGGCTTTTCCTATTTGGATGCTCTGAAAATGTAGAGAATAACGACGGAGAATATCTCAAAATTAAAAAGGAATACACGTTTAACGAAGATGGAAGCTATACGCTCACCCACACGCATAAACTCCTGTATGGCTCATACTTTGCATTTCACCGACTATTTGGCGAAACATTTATAGCGTATGACCCTAATTATCAGACATTAACATTCGAAAAATCGGAAACCACAATGGCCGATGGAAAACGAATTATAGTTCCGGAAAATGCATTCAACGTGGTGCTCCCACGATGGGCATCCCGCAGTGGAGCGTACAACCACATGCACGAAATGGTGGTAACACACACTGGGCTTGAAATTGGTGCAATTGTAGATTTGTCGTACACCATTGAGAGCAAAAATTCGCCCTTGGATTATACGCAAATCTATGAACCATTACAATATTCAATCCCGGTTGATGAGTTGGAAATCATTTTTAATGTCCCTACATCAATTGCTTTCACAACAATGGAAACCGATGTCAAACCACTTATTGAAGAAAAAAGAGCGGCAAAAAGGTATAAATACACCTTTAAAAACATCAATTCAACGGAGAAAAACAACCCTAGTACCGATTCATTCATTCCACACCTCGTTGCCCAGGCGAAAGAAAAAAGCATGTTGCAGTTGCTCAACGAAATTGACCCGGGAAACACCCCAATTAAGTCAATCAAAGGCAAACAACTTGACATTGCACTTGATGTTCAATCAGAAATGATAAAGATTAAAACGATTTCAGTGCCTTCGGAACATCAAATTTTCCCCCTCCAAAGTGTAGAGCTAACAAAGGAACGCAATAGTGGTTCTCCTCTGGAAAAAACAGTTCTTTTTCAAAGCCTTTTACTGGAAAAAGGAATTGAATCAAACATTTTACTAAAAATCCCTGAAGTCAATTTCGACGAAAACATGGCTACTCTAAATGCGGTAACCGATTATTTCTTAGTGGTCAATGTGGCCAACAAGCCAATGGCGTTATCGGCAACCTATACACATAAAAACAACCCCTTGGAAGAGCAAGGATACGTTTATGTTTCGAAAAAGGGTGTTGAAAAACCATCCTCAGCCAATGAGAACTTTCTGAAATCGAATACGACGATAACGCTAGCAAAAAACAAAAACAATATTTCGATAACCAGTATCGAAGAAATTGAAGCATCGATTTCACTATTTGGCGAAATTCAAAAGTCGGGAACGCAACCAAACCCAAAGGATATCACCTCAACCGTTGGGTCAAAATTGGAGTCATACACACTAAACGATTTCGGTACAGCCACGCTCAAACTGAAGGGGTTTTCAAATGTGGAGTCCGATGAGAACATTCTTAAACTCAATTTACCACCGATAAAAATTGGAATTGACCATTGGAATATCTCCAGCTTTTCAGATAGCTCAAGAACCTCAATTCAATTGCCAACGTGTATTACAGAAGAGTCAACTTTTCAGATTACCTTACCAGAAGGTGCAAAACCCATTCTAAAATCCTCATTGGTAACCCAAACGGCAAGTTTTGGCGAAATTGAAATCAGTTTTGAGATAAAAGAGGGTGCAATTACGGCAAAACGTCGTATTTCGTTGAAAACAAGTGTTATTGAACCCAATGATTTCCCTGCCTTTGCAAAGATGATGCGTTTGTGGAACGACCCTGCGTATAGAAGTTTATATGTTGATTTATAAACAATTAGGGGTCTATTTTGCTTTTGTATTAAAACGATGTTCTGAATTTTGTCAAAGTCTAATAGACCTGTTTAACTTTTAATTATCAAACACTTATGAGTTTCATAGGTTAACTTTGCCAAATTTTATCACTATTGTCCAGAGAATCCCTAATAATTATTACTAGATTCTCCACTACGTAACGTTATCAATAACACATTTCGTATATTATTGAAAATCATTACTCAACGGCTAAAGCCAAAATGATTCGTTTTCCAATAACCACGGCCTTAAGGCCGTGGTTATTGGCTTTGCTTCAAAATTGGGCTTTAGCCCGCAATCCTCTGCGTCATTGCACATTACGGATTTTAAAAAAAACCTCCCCCCTCTTTTATAAAGTCGGTTAAGACCTTGCCATTGAGAAAGTTGTAAATGTTTTTAGCGGTTTTGTCGAACATACGTTGCTGATCGTTAACGAAAAATCTCAAAATATGGTTCTTCGCTTAAACTAGTGGATTTAAAAAAGGGATTCATTATTGTACAGAGAATTCCAAATAATGATTACGAGATTCTTCACTCCACTACGTTACGTTCAGAATGACAGGTGCTTTCGAGGAAAAAAAGAGGAAGAGAAGGCGGCTTCGCCGCCTTCTCTTCCTCCCTCATCTGTCCGACAGGAATGTCATCCTGAGCGAAGCGAAGGATCTCTAAAACTTCATTTTAACTAAACGACATTGATTTAGAAATGTGAGAAATTTCAGCGTGATGGTAAATTTTGGAAGAGCCTAATTGACCAAATCCACTAGTTTTTGGCGAAGAGCCCAAAATATTTACCAGACAGCAGTAAAAGTTCATAAGCTATCCCAAATAAAAAACCTCCTGTACAAATACAGGAGGTTTTTTTATTTATACTCAATTCAATTTTCGTAAATGAGGTTGTGTTTATTGAATAAAATTTAACTTTTGGCGGTTTTTGAAATCTCATCCACCAAACCCGCAACAATTTTCTCAAACGCTACAATTACTTCGGCATTGGATTGATCAAAAACACTCAATCCTTTGTCCGCAGCTTCGCCAACCTCAGCAATAAGAGGTACTTGAGCAATTAATGCCGTTTTGAGTTCCTGTGCAAGAATGTTTCCACCACCTTTACCAAAGATGTAGTATTTCTCCTCGGGATGCTCTTTTGGTGTAAACCACGACATGTTTTCAACCACGCCAAAAATAGGCACATTTAGGTCAACATTTCCAAACATCGAGGCTGCTTTTCGGGCATCGTTCACTGCAATTTCCTGTGGTGTGGTTACCATAATTACGCCATCGAGTTTCAATTTCTGCATGGTTGTAAGTTGGATATCGCCCGTTCCAGGAGGGAAATCGACAATCATATAATCAATCTCGCCCCATTGTGTATTTTCAAAAAGTTGCATAATGGCGTTTGCTGCCATGGATCCGCGCCAAATCAACCCTTGATCTTTGCGAGTAAAAAAACCAATGGACATAATTTTCATTCCATATTTTTCAATGGGATACATGATCTCTTTTCCGTTTTCGCTGTTTACGAGTGGGTGTGCATCTTCAAGGTCAAACATTTTAGGAACCGAAGGTCCATAAATATCCGCATCAACAAGAGCAACCTTATAGCCTTCGCGCGCCAAGGAAACGGCTAAATTCGAGGAAACGGTTGATTTTCCAACTCCGCCTTTACCTGAGGCCACTGCTATAATGTGTTTTACTCCCGGAATAGCAATTCTTTCAATTCCTGCCATATTTATTAAATTTTTATAGTGTGTAATATTTCCGCCAGTCGATGCAAAAAGTACGCCTACTGGATATTTATTTCATGTAGATTTAAGATATTTTTCAATTCATAAAACTAATCCATCGTTAACAGATATGACTATCCTCCATGAGGGCTTGATTTATTTAACGTTCTGCGGGTTTTTGGTTGATTTTCTCAAACACCTGAGCAATCTTTTTTGAAACATCTGATTCTGGAGCATACTCAACAATGGATTGACAATTAATCATTGCAGAAACAAATTTCTTGTCAAAAGGGAGTTTGCCCGCTAAATTTATATTCAAATGAACACATAAATCTTCGATTTGCTTTGTAGCCGTTTCATTTAAATCGTATTTATTAATTAGAACCCATGTTTTTATATTAAATTTTGAGGTCATCTCTACGGTTCGCTTCAAATCATGAATTCCGGAAAGCGATGGTTCTGTGATAATTAACACATTATCGACACCGGTAATCGATGAAATAACTGCACATCCAATTCCTGGAGGACCATCAATTACAATGGTGTCTAAATTATTTTCTTTGGCCGTTTTTCTAGCTTCATCGCGCACCATGGCAACCAATTTTCCTGAGTTCTCCTCGCCAGGAGCAAGTTTTCCATAGACCATTTTTCCATTCCTAAAATCCCCGGAATACATTCGACTTTTATTATTTTCGACCATGGTAATAGCCTGTTCGGGGCATATTCTTGAACATAGATGACAACCATCGCAGGTAGTTTCGTTGATAATAATTTTCCCGTTGACTTCAGAAATCGCATCAAATCGACAATAGGTCATGCAAAGTCCACAATCGGTACATTTCGACTCATCAATAATTGCCGATTCGCCTGCCACATAAATCTCTTCCTTATGTATTGTTGGGTGAAATAACAAATAAAGATTCGCTGCATCTACATCACAGTCCACTACCATAACGCGTTCTGAAAGGGTAGCAAAGGCAGCACTAATACTCGATTTCCCAGTTCCTCCCTTTCCACTAATTACTGCTAATTCCATGATTTTTTAATATTTTTATGTATAGAGAATAAAGTTGTTGTGCAAACGCTTCGTCGTGTTCTGCATATAATTCCCCACGGGAATAAACCTCTGCAATTTTCTTACTAAATGGAATTTCCATTAAAAGAGGAATGTTTTCACTTTTCAAATAATCGTACAGTGCATTATCTCCGAGGTCTGCCCGATTCACTACAACTCCATATTTTTTATTCATCGTCTTTAGAGTTTCTACGGATTGTCTTAAATCACTCAACCCAAAAGGAGTAGGTTCGGTAATTAAAATAACATAATCGGCACGCTCTACAGTTTGTATAAATGGGCACGACGTTCCGGGAGGCGAATCAAATATAACGTGGTCTGTATCGATTTTTTCACTAATACCCGCTTTTAAAACTGGAACCGGTGTATAAACGCCCACTTTTAATCGAGTTTCGATGATTGTAGAATCCACAGGAACTTTAAATGTATTTACAACCCCCAATTCCACATCCTTCTCTGTTATTGCACCAAATTCACAAGCCACGGAACACGCTCCACAACCATGGCACAAGTCTTCCAATACTCGTATTACCTTTTTCTCTTTGACGTAAAATATGGCGTTATAATTACACCATTCATTACATTTATCACAAAAAACACACTTTTCAGAATCGATAACGGGATTTTTTTGCGTTACTGTTTTGGTTTTCACCATCTCTCCTTTAAAGAACAACATATCGTTGGGTTCTTCGGAATCGCAATCCACCAACGTTATCTTCTGATTTTGTTTGTGAATAGCATAAAAAAGATTGGTTGACAACAGTGTTTTTCCTGTTCCTCCCTTTCCACTACCAATGGCTATTTTCATTTATTCAAATATTAAAACATTCAAGTTAATTTTCCGCACTCAAATTGCTGCAATAAACTACAAAGCTACGTGTAGGAACATGCACAATTTCGGCGATTACGTCACATTTCACCATTAGGAGGAAAAATATTCGGGGATCATTCAAATCAACCAGCCCTTCCAAATTTCCTTGACCTTTAGAAATTATAAGGTCTGCCGAGTTGAAATATCGTTTAAACTCGTCGCTGCATTGTTCAACAATAGTCGATGGAGCATCGTATCCGTTGTCAATCACTTTTGCCACATCCGACATATTACACAACAAGGCATCCTGAATGGTAACATCATTTAAAATTGGAGCGCCTTTCACTGCATACACAACGTTTTTGTGCCCCATTGTTTCGATAAGAAGTCTATCGAAAACGATCTCTCCGGCATTATCGCCTAAAAATAAAATTTGTTTCGCATTCGCGATTTTATTTCGTAAATATTGTGAGTGATCAACAGCATATTCGGATTTTAAAACGGTGTCAATTGTAGAATCGACTTCAAAGCTAAGGCTTGCGCCATAATCCATTATATTTCCGGCAATAGACAACCGAATTGCAACATCAATCGGATCTATTGATTGTGCTACAATAGGTTGCCATTTTCGGTATAACTCTAATGCTAACAGATTGCTGTGATGCTTTTCTTGTTCGAAAGGATCCGCAATCCCTGTTAATTTCACAAAAATTTTGCTTAATAATCTTTGTATTTCCGGGCTCGACATATCTGTCTCCCGTTCATAGAAAGCATGAAATTCCTTCAAAAACTCTTCAAAATGCGAGGTGTAAATCCCAAATTTATCAAACAAATTTTCATAGGTTCTCAAAAAACAGGATTTACAACGGACATCAGAAACGGCCATCGTTTAATGGCTGCATTTATGATCATGACCTGAATCATGATTGCAATAGTTGGCTGTTAAAACCAGTTTGCCATTAATAAAGTCATTTACAAGATCCTCTGGTTTGTTTAAAGGGGCTCCAATAAAAACATTAATGTTTTGCTGATTAAACAGATCAATTGCTTTTTGACCCATGCCGCCACCAATCACATCGGTAACTCCAAACTCAGAAACCCAACGAGGGTAAAGTCCGGGCACATGTTCGGGAGGAGTCTCCATATTAACTTTTACTATTTTTCCGTCAACCACATCGACGATAGCAAATTGTTGGCAGTGGCCAAAATGAGCGCATAAGATCCCATTTTCTGTGGGGATTGCAATTTTCTTATTCATACTTTCTTATTTATTAAACATTATTTGAAATTGGCAGGCTGTTTATAAGCCCCCTCAAAAACGATTTCTACGTCCTAATCCTCTTCCTCGTTGTCCTCGACCAAAACCGCCTTGCATATTTCCAAAACGATTATCGGAAGAAATTCCCTCCTCGTTTGGTGCATTTTGATTCTGATTTTGGTTTTGATTTCGTTGTTGGTCGTTTGCCCCTCTTTGAGCACATTGACCCATTCTACGGCCTGTCATTGGACCTTGTCCAGCAGGGCCTGTTTGATTAAATCCTGGCATATTAACCTCCTTTTTAAATTGTTATAAATAATAAATCATATTACTCCTCGGATTTATTTAGTTTCCCGAGCGATTCTATACCACTTTTAAGACGTTTTCCATGTCCTTCACCTCCTCCCGATTTACGACGTTTTCCTTTGCCTTTACCAAGCTTTTTCAACAAATCGTCTGTTGAACTCTGTTTACAAACTCCCAGTTTTCTTCCTTTTCCGGGTTCTCCATTCACGGGACCGGTTCCATCTAATTTTGGCATAATTTCTCTATTTAGTTTCCAACATTGCAATAATTGCATTGATAGTTTTGTCGGGTTCCTTAATTGCTATCATTTGAATTTGCAAACTATCGAGCAATGATTTGATTTTCATTCCAAATTCACCCGATATTATTTTGCTAACATCCTTTGCTGCTACTAATTGAACCGAAGCGGGTCCAGCTCCTTCAGTGGCCTCCTTATTTGGATTTGGAATAAACTCAATGGCTTTTGTGTCTGTATCGTAAATTACGAAAAAGGCACAACGTCCAAACCGTGGATCTAAGGTTGAATCCAAATTATTTCCAGTCGATGTAATTGCTACTCTCATTTTTTTATGATTTAATTGTGATTAAATATTTTAATTCTCTCTAGGTTTACGTCGCATTAATGCATTGCATTTGGGACAATTTCGCTCCATACAGGGACTCCCAATTTCATGGGGTTGTTCAAATCCACATTTTGGACACATACAAATCCCAGCAGTATCCGATTTAACATCGTCAGGTTTTGCATCAACACCCACAATTACAAACTGTTGCGAGTTACACAGTGGGCAATTGTTGATTGGAATTTCCATTTTTGGATTATTGAATTGACTGTGGCAAGTCCCACATTGATACCAAATGGTGTCGAAATAAACCTTTCCTCCTTCAATGTTCAATCGTCGTCCTTCAACAAACGCTTTTGCCAATTTCTTTCGAGTCGAGGAATAAATTCGTGTAAAAGTGGGTCGCGAAACATTCATCTCAACCGATGCTTGAAAATGGGTTAGCAGGTCGTAATCACACAGTTTTAATGCTTCATACTCTTCGAACAATAAATTTATGGGTTCAGCATTCTCATTTATTTCTCCACCAAATGGACTAAACCCCTTAATTTTAGGCGGTTCAAGCAATTTTCGCAAACATTTTCTACGTCGATTCATTCTTTAAGAACATTTGTTCATGCAAATATAATGAACATATGCTCATAATGCAAATATTTTTAATAAATTTGACCAATCTTTAATACTAATTTTCAACAATCAAAAAAACATACCTGATGGAAGAATCCTTCAATAATTCAAAAACTATACAAACACGTATAATAATGCCTACGGACTTAAATGACCGAAAAATTTTATTTGGCGGAAAAGCAATGCAATGGATGGACGAAGTAGCCTATATTGCAGCAAAAAGATTTTCAAAAATGGACACAATCACTGTATCCGCTGACAAAATACAATTTCTAGAACCCGCCAATGAGGGTGAAATTTTGAAAATTATAGGAGAAGTTGAAAATCTGGTGGGAATCAAAATAAAAATTAGGGTAAACATATACGCCGAAGATCCAAAAACACAGGGAGAGCGAAAAATTATTTCTGGTTTATTTACTTTTGTGGCGCTAAATGCGGTTAATAAACCAACAAGGGTGACTCTAAAAAAGTCCTAGAAGTCTTCTGCAGAGTGAGTCTAATTTCACATTAACAGTTTTAAATTTGTAATAAAATCAATTCATATTCACCCCAATCCTAAAGGGCGAATGAATTGATTTTCAGCATTTTCCCTTCATAAACCAAGGCGAAATTACAGAAAAGCCATGTCTATTAAAGAAAAAACGAAAAAATCTCGAATACAAAACTATCGAAACATGGAGATAATTTTCTGGAGCGATTCAATAAAAAAGTCGATTTCCTCCGTTGTATTATAAAAAGCAAACGAAGCTCTAACAGTTCCATCAATCCCCAAACGTGTAAAAAGTGGCTGGGCACAATGATTTCCTGTGCGTACTGCTATTCCCATCTTATCGAGCATTATACCAATATCATATGGGTGAATACCATCAACCAAAAATGATAACACCGATGTTTTATGGGAAGAGGTGCCGTAAATGGTGATTCCATCCATCTCTTTTAAACGACGAGTTGCATATTCAAGAAGTTCGGTTTCATGGGAACACATATTGCTAATCCCAACCGTTTCAATATATTCGACCGCTTTTCCCAATCCAATTTGTGCTGTATAGTTTGGAGTTCCTGCCTCGAACTTAAATGGCAGCTCATTAAATGTTGTTATATCATTGGCAACCTTCTCAATCATTTCGCCACCAAATCGGTATGGGGGCAGCTTTTCAAGCCACGCTTCTTTTCCATATAAGATTCCAACTCCCGTTGGGCCATACATTTTATGTCCCGAAAAGGCGTAAAAATCGACATCCAACTCCTGAACATTAACCTTGATATGTTGAATAGCCTGTGCTCCATCAACAAATATAGCAGTATCGAATTTACGGGCTAAAGCAATCATTTGCTCGATGGGATTGACCGTTCCCAAAGCGTTACTTACATGAGCAAAAGCCACCATTCGGGTTTTGCTATTCAGTTTTCGTTTATAATCATCAAGATCAACTTCGCCATTATCGAGAATATCAAACACTACGAATTTAGCACCATGCCGATGAGCGATTTGTTGCCAAGGAACAAAATTGCTGTGATGTTCCATCTGAGAGACTAAAATCTCGTCGCCGGGTTTTAAAAAGCTTCGACCAAATGTATCGGCAATGATATTCACTGAATCGGTGGTACCCGAAGTAAAAACCACTTCCCGCTCCGAGTTTGCTCCAATAAAATGGGCGATTGTTTTTCTTGATTTCTCAACGGCATCGGTGCAATAGTTGCTTAAAAAATGAACTCCTCGATGGACATTTGCATTCCATTTTGTCTCAAATTCCCGAATTGTATCGAGCACAAGATTTGGTTTCTGCGATGTTGCCGCATTATCAAAATAGATCAACGGTTTATTGTAAATCGTTTGACTTAAAATCTCAAAATTGTCTCGCAAACTCTGTACGTCCATGATTATAAAGGAGTAATATTCTTATCCACACTGAATTACACAATTGGCACAACGCGAAAGTTCGCCACGCAATCGACGATTAATTAACCCTTCGATTCGGATTGCCAATGGTTCGATTTTTATTTTAGAAACTATTTCATTGGCAAAAGCATACATCATAAGCATTCGGGCCTCATTTTTCTCAATTCCACGAGCTCGCAAATAAAACATAGCCTTTTGATCGAGTTGTCCGGTGGTTGCACCATGCGAACATTTAACATCGTCGGCGTAAATTTCGAGTTGTGGTCGGGTATTTACTTTGGCATTGGAGGTTAGGAGCATGTTTTTATTCGACTGGAAAGCGGTAGTTTTCTGTGCTCCGGGATGAACCACAATGCGACCAGTAAATGCTCCAGTTCCCTCGTCGTCGTAAATTCCCTTATAAAGCTGGTTACTATCACAATGCGGCGCCAGGTGATCGATTTGCGTATGACTATCGACATGTTGTTTTCGGTCGGTTAAATTTACACCAGACACATCGCACGAAGCACCGGACTCGAGCAATTTAACGCGTAATTCGTTGCGGATTGTTCCGCCATGCAAACTCACAATATTGGAAAGAAAATTACTATCTCGATGTTGATTTACACAAATTGAAGAGACTTGAACCGTATCGGCATTTGAGTTTTGCACGTTATAAAACTCCAAGTGTGCATTTGCCTCTAAGTGCACTTCGGTAAGCTGATTGACAAAGAATTTGGTAGGATTAAGCGTATGGTCACAAAAAGCGATTTGTGCTTTACTTCCCTCTTCCACCACAATCAAATTATGTTGATTAACAAAATACTCCTCATTACCATAAGCAATATTTATAATTTGAATGGGTTTCTCTAATTGCACATTTTTGGGAATAAAGAGGAACAAACCGTCTTGCGCCAACGTTGCATTTAGCGCATTCATTTTCTGATTGACATCTGCAGCTTTAAACAGATACTTTTTAATAATATCGGAATGTGTAGAGGAAAAATCAGCTAAACCGCCCATAAGGACTTCAGAGGGCAAATCGCTGGTGTTATTTTGTTTGAAATAGTGCCCATTAATGAGCAAAACCACGTGGGTATCAAGATTGGGCACATCGCAACTAAACACTTCGTCGAGATTCACTTTTTCGTCCATCCCTTTGGTTTTAGCATTCCAATCGTACTCAAAAATGGGTTCTAAATTAGTATATAGCCACTGTTCGTCCGATGAGGTGGGCAAACCATTCGTTTTAAGTCCTTGAATTCCAACTTTTCGATATTGTCCTAATAATGAGTCACTTTCCTTGGAAACTGAATCGTTAAACGATTCTAAAAGTTGAATATATTTTTGTTTTAAATCCATTGAATTTCTATTTATCGGTCTTGTACTACGTACCGTTTTAATTGTCCATACATTTTCTATTTCAACCAGTCGTATCCTTTTTCCTCCAACTCTAAGGCAAGCTCTTTTCCACCCGTTTTAATAATTTTACCTTGGGACAAAACGTGTACGAAATCAGGAACAATATAATCGAGCAGTCGTTGATAATGGGTAATCACAATTGCGGCGTTATCCTTGGTTTTAAGTTTGTTCACTCCATTTGCCACAACGCGCAATGCATCGATGTCAAGGCCCGAGTCGGTCTCATCAAGTATGGCAAGTATGGGTTCAAGCATCGCCATTTGAAAGATTTCATTTTTCTTTTTTTCACCGCCCGAGAATCCCTCATTCACCGAACGATTTGTAAGTTGGCTATCGATTCCAACCAATTCCTTTTTATCGCGCATAAGTTTCAAAAAATCAGATGCAGCAATTGGATCGAGTCCTTTGTATTTGCGATGCTCGTTTACAGCAGTCTTCATGAAATTGACCATGCTTACGCCCGGAATTTCGATTGGATATTGGAAACTTAGGAAAATACCTTCACGACTGCGATTTTCGGCCGACATCTCCAGTAAATCTTTACCAAAATAGTGTACTTCACCTTCGGTAACTTTAAATGCCTCATTACCAGCCAGTACTGCTGAAAGTGTACTTTTCCCTGATCCATTGGGACCCATAATTGCATGCACTTCACCTGCATTTACGGTCAGGTTAATCCCCTTTAAAATATCTTTGCCGTCAATGGACGCGTGTAAATTTTTAATTTGTAACATAATCGTCTATTTTATCTTTTAAATCTATCCAACACTACCTTCTAAACTAACCTGAAGCAATTTTTGCGCCTCCACAGCAAACTCCATGGGCAATTTATTTAAAACTTCGCGAGCGTACCCGTTAACAATTAGGCCAACTGCAGTTTCTGTATCCATTCCTCGCTGGTTACAGTAGAACAGTTGGTCTTCGCCAATTTTGGAGGTTGTTGCTTCATGCTCCACCACCGACGAATCGTTTTGAATATCTATATACGGGAATGTGTGTGCTCCACATTTGTCGCCTAAAAGTAAGGAATCGCATTGGCTAAAATTCCGCGTATTTTCGGCTCGTTTTATAACTTTAACGAGTCCGCGATAACTGTTTTGGCTTTTTCCAGCCGATATTCCTTTGGAAATAATAAGGCTTTTTGTGTTTTTTCCTAAGTGAATCAT
Source organism: Salinivirgaceae bacterium (assembly GCA_028709085.1). Taxonomy (GTDB): domain Bacteria; phylum Bacteroidota; class Bacteroidia; order Bacteroidales; family Salinivirgaceae; genus JAAYQU01. Next base: position 19,361 of record JAQVXQ010000004.1, read on the forward strand.
CTTTGAACCTGTATCGGCCTGTTGATGATTATTGGTAACTGCAACGGAGTAGAACTCCCCCACACTATTATCGCCCATTAAAACACAACTTGGGTATTTCCAGGTTATGGCAGAACCGGTTTCAACCTGCGTCCAAGATATTTTTGAAGATTCGCCCCTACAAATGCCCCGTTTTGTTACAAAGTTGAAAATTCCACCTTTGCCTTCTTTATCACCTGGATACCAGTTTTGTACTGTTGAGTATTTGACTTCGGCCCTATTTTCCGTAATAATTTCCACTATGGCAGCATGAAGTTGATTTTCATCGCGCATTGGAGCTGTACATCCCTCAAGATAACTAACATAACTATCGTCGTCGGCAACAATTAAAGTTCGCTCAAATTGACCGGTATTTGCAGCGTTGATTCTAAAATAGGTGCTCAATTCCATGGGACAACGCACTCCTTTAGGAATATAAACAAAAGAACCATCACTAAAAACAGCGGAGTTGAGTGCTGCAAAATAGTTGTCGTGTGAGGGTACAACTGTGCCTAAGTATTTTTTCACTAAATCAGGATGATGCTGAACAGCTTCGCTAAATGAGCTGAAAATAATTCCTTTTTCGGCCAAGGCAGTTTTAAAGGTTGTCTTTACGGAAACGCTATCCATAACGGCATCCACCGCCACTCCAGCAAATATCTTCTGCTCTTCAAGTGGAATCCCTAATTTATTAAAGGTCTCGAGCAACGCCGGATCAACTTCGTCGAGAGAATCAAGGGTCGGTTTAGTTTTAGGAGCGGCATAAAATATAATCTCGTTAAAGTCAATTTCAGGGATTTTCAAATGTGCCCAATTCGGGCATTTCATTGCCTTAAACTTTTTATAGGCATCGAGACGAAACTCCAGCATCCATTCTGGTTCATTCTTCAATTTCGAAATTCTTCTAACGGTCTCTTCGTTAAGCCCTTTAGGAATCATTTCGGTCTCAACATCAGTATAAAATCCATATTTATACTCCGATTGCGTTACGTCGTCAATTATTTTATCGTTGTCAATAGCCATTTATTATGGGTTTTAAAAAGGAAACTACGGTTTCCAACATTCATTATTCCTATTATATATATTGGTTTGCAAAGGTAACGATTCTAAGTGTTCATTATCAGATTTCGATATTTATATCGAAGATTCATTCAATAAAAGGAAACTCTCTTGTTTTTAATCGAGGTGGAAACAAACCTAGTACCAATTTGTTCGATTCTAAAGGTTGATATACTCTTAAAAAAGACTATTTAGTCTTAAAATAAATATATTTATCTAATAATCAAGACATAGGCCAAATTCTATATTTGCTTTATGTTTTATTTTAATGCCCGTTATATGATACAAATATCGTCAATGTCATACTGTATAATCGTCAAATCTACTTCAATTTTTTAAATTCGTAAAAGGAAACTACCACTAATGAGACTCAACATAATTTATGACAATACAATGTCAAACAGTTACGAATAAAACAGCTAAAATATGCGACAAAGAAATCGCATTATTTAACAATTGAATTTCAACTGAATAATGTTAAACAACGTTAGAGAAACGTTATAATAACTCAATCAACGATATTCGCTGTTTTTGAATTTTAGTTGAAAATTAGTACAAAAAAAGGTATCGAGCGTATAAAGAAGCACTCCCAACAAGTAATCCAAAAACAAATGATTTTAAAAAAGCCCTAAGTGTCAACCATTAAGGACTTTTCTATCCTTTAACTTAGAAATTAGATTTTTGTTCTCCCGAAAATTTGACTAAATTTACATCGTAATTTATACGTATAGCAGAGAAACGACAACAGAGTGATATACAACACTCTGGGGTATAATAATATAAACCACAGCTAAATTAAAGCACACAATCTGCAATTGAGAGACGGAAAAATGAGAGAAAAAATTTGGAAAATAGAACCGTTTGCAGATCGTGAACTAGTAACAACTTTATCATCGCAACTTCAATTAAATGAAGTTTTGTCCAACATATTGGTAAATCGAGGCATTACAAACTTTGATTTGGCACGAGATTTCTTCAGGCCTGAACTATCAAATCTACATGACCCTTTTCTCATGAAAGATATGAAAGAAGCCATTGAAAGAATCACATACGCTATAAAAAACAATGAGAAAATACTCGTTTATGGCGATTATGATGTCGATGGAACATCATCAGTTGGTATGGTGTATAAGTTTTTCAAAAATTGGTACAAGAACATTTCATATTACATCCCAGACAGGTATAGCGAAGGATACGGAATATCAATAAAAGGGATTGATCATGCAGCGGAGACAAATGTAAAACTTGTTATTGCCCTCGATTGTGGCATTAAAGCGGTTGAGAAAATAAAGTATGCCACGGAAAAGAACGTCGATTTTATTATATGCGACCATCATACGCCAGGCGATGAATTACCAAAAGCGGTTGCAGTCCTTGACCCAAAAAGAGCGGACTGTGAATATCCGTTTAAAGAGCTTTCTGGTTGTGGAGTAGGTTTTAAACTCATTCAGGCATATGCCATTGCAATGAATATTGAAGAGAAACATGTTCTTCAATATTTAGATTTTGTTGCGGTAAGTATTGCCAGCGACATTGTTCCAATTGTTGGGGAAAATCGCATTTTAACTTACTACGGACTAGAAAAATTAAATGCTGATCCGTCGATTGGAATGCGAGCAATAATTGAGGTTGCGGAAATATCATTCGGAAAAATCGATATCACCGACATTGTTTTTAAAATTGGACCACGAATAAATGCCGCAGGGCGAATCGATTCCGGTCAAATGGCGGTTGATCTTCTGGTATGCGATAACATAACTGTTGCCCGCGAAATAAGCCAACATATCGATGCCGACAACCAAACCCGAAAAGAGATCGACAGAGAAATCACACTCGAAGCAATCGACCAACTAAGCTTATCGGACGATTTGCTAAAAAAACGTTCCACTGTACTATTTAATCCACACTGGCATAAAGGAGTAATTGGGATTGTGGCCTCTCGTTTAGTTGAGCAATTTCACAAACCAACCATTATATTTACACGCAGTAATGGAATGATTACAGGTTCTGCCCGTTCGGTAACCGGTTTCAATGTTTATGATGCCATTGTTGAGTGTGCCGACCTACTTGAAAACTATGGAGGTCATATGTATGCTGCAGGTCTATCCATGTTAGAGGAGAATTTAGAAGAGTTTACGGAACGATTTGAAAACGTGGTAGCCACCAACATTAAGCCGGCACAAATAATTCAAAAAATCCACTGCGATTCCCTATTACAAATCACTCAAATAACGCCCAAACTTTGGGCACAATTAAAAGCATTACGACCATTCGGACCTGGAAATATGGCGCCTGTATTTGTTGCTCAAAACGTATCAGGAGTTGGACAGTGCGTTGGTAAAACAGGAGCACACTTACGATTAATGATCAGTGATAAAGATAACCCACAAACTCAATTCCCAGCCATTGCATTTAATCAATCGCAGCACTGGCTTCCCATTGCAAATAAAGAACCTATTGATATTTGTTTTACTATTGAAGAAAACGAATACCGTGGAAAGTTTTCACTCCAATTACGAATTAAAGACATTAAAATTCACACTGGAGCTACTTACTAGCTCAACATATAAACTATATTACAAACTATATCTGTAAACTAATGTACACAATACTTCGCAAAGATCTGTTGGCTGAACGCATCTATCGCATGGATGTGTTAACACCAAGAATGGCATCATCAGCAAAACCAGGACAATTTTTAATTGCAATGACCGACAAGTTTGGAGAACGAATACCACTTACAATTTGCAATTATGACCGGGAAAAGGGCACTATAACCATTGTTTTTCAAGTAGTGGGGCAATCCACGCAAGCCATAGCTGATTTAAATGAAGGGGAATCATTTTCAGATTTTGCAGGACCATTAGGAGAACCCGCTGAAGTTTATAAGCAACCCTTGGAAGAGTTAAAAGCTCAAAAACTCCTTTTTATTGGAGGAGGCGTTGGAGCTGCTCCGGTATATCCACAAGTAAAGTGGTTGCATGAACAAGGGGTTAACGTTGACGTAATATTAGGCACCCGTAGCAAGGAAACGTTGATCATGCAAAAAGATTTTGAACCAATTACTAAAAACTTGTATTTAGCATCCGACGATGGATCAGTTGGGTTTAAAGGCAATGCCACCATGCTTCTTGAAGATCTCGTCACAAACAAAGGTCAAAAATATGATAAAATAATCGCCATTGGTCCAATGGTAATGATGAACTCAATCTCTGAATTAACAAAAAAACTTAACATCCCAACCGTTGTATCATTAAACACATTAATGGTTTGCGGTGCGGGTATGTGCGGGGCATGCAGAGTAACGGTTGACAAAAAAACTAAATTTGCTTGTTTTGATGGTCCCGAATTCGATGCTCACAAAATAAATTTCCAAGAAGCAATGCGTCGGCAGGGAATGTATAAATCGGAAGAGCATTCTAATGATTACAAACAAGGGAACGAAGTTTTTCAATTTGGCAGTGTACATCACGACACCAAGATTGTTGAAAAACAACGAGTTGCCATGCGCCAGCAAAATCCAGCAGAACGAAGCAAAAACTTTGCGGAAGTAACCTTTGGATATAATAAAGAAGAAGCCATTGCGGAAGCCTCAAGATGTCTTGAATGTAAAAACCCACAATGTGTAACCCAATGTCCGGTATCTATAGATATTCCAGGATTTATTAAACATATAAAAACGAGTAATTTTGAAAAAGCTGCCGAAGTTCTTTATTCTTCTACCATTCTTCCCTCGGTGTGTGGAAGGGTTTGTCCACAGGAGATACAATGCGAACAGAAATGTATCTTAGGAATTAAAGGCGAACCAGTAGCGATTGGCAGACTAGAACGTTTTATTGGCGATTGGGCACGCGAAAATAATGCAATTCCCATTAATAAAAAAGGAGAACCCAAAAAAGAAAAAGTTGCAATTATTGGATCGGGACCTGCGGGATTAACCTGCGCCGCAGAACTTGCAAATATGGGTTACACGGTTAAAATAATTGAATCGTTTCATAACCCAGGAGGAGTTTTAGAATATGGAATTCCCGAGTTTCGTCTTCCAAAAGACACTGTGGTAAAACCAGAAATAGAAGCCATTAAAAAACTAGGGGTTGAAATTGAAACAAACGTAATTGTTGGAAAAACTGTTACCATTGAAGAGTTGAAAAAGAATGAGGGATACGACGCAATCTTTATTGGAACTGGCGCTGGATTACCAAAATTCATGAATATTCCAGGAGAAAACTTAAATGGAGTGATTTCGGCCAACGAATTTCTAACTCGAAATAACCTCATGAAAGCCTTTCTCAAAGAGTACCAAACTCCAATTAGAGTAGGAAAAAAGGTTGCCGTTGTTGGAGGAGGAAACGTTGCCATGGATGCAGCACGTACTGCTATTCGATTAGGAGCCGAAGTAACCATTGTATATCGCCGTAGTGATCAAGAATTACCAGCTCGTGGCGAAGAAGTTGAACATGCTAAAGAAGAAGGAGTACAGTTTTATCTGCTCACCAATCCCAACGAGATCCTTGGAAATGAAAAAGGGTGGGTTAAAGGCATGAAATGTATTCGAATGGAACTGGGAGAACCCGATGCTTCGGGTCGCAGAAGCCCCGTACCCATTGCCAATTCTGAATTCACACTTGAATGTGACACCGTCATTATGTCGTTAGGCACATCTCCAAACCCCCTAATAGCATCAACTACAAAAGGTTTAAGTATCGATAAATGGCACCGAATAACTACAGATACAATAGGACTTACAAGCATTGAAGGAGTTTTTGCAGGTGGTGATGTGGTTACCGGATCTGCAACCGTAATTCTTGCAATGGGTGCAGGAAAAAAAGCAGCAAAAGCAATCCATGAATATTTACAAAACAAATAAGAGACTCGAAACATTAACATAAGACAAACATTGACAATAGATTACCCCATTCCATAATCCAAAATGTACTAATCCATATGAATGCTGAAAAACTCATAAATGAAGTCTGGAACAACAGAACTTTACTTTCAGAAGAGAAATATATCAATGCAATCACAACCATAATTGATAAACTTGACAAAGGAGAAGTCCGTGTATCTGAAAAAATAGATGGAAAATGGGTTGTTAACCAATGGATAAAAATGGCGGTAGTGCTATACTTCCCCCTCCAGAAAATGTCAACAATCGAAGTAGGACCATTTGAGTTTCACGATAAAATCCCCTTAAAAAATGGGTACGCACATAAGGGAGTAAGAGTTGTTCCCCATGCAATAGCGCGGTATGGAGCTTATCTAGCCAAAGGAGTGATAATGATGCCGTCTTATGTTAATATTGGGGCTTATGTCGATGAAAACACCATGGTTGACACTTGGGCAACCGTTGGGAGCTGCGCTCAAATAGGTAAAAACGTTCATTTGAGCGGCGGAGTGGGAATAGGTGGTGTATTGGAACCATTGCAAGCTTCGCCCGTAATTATAGAAGAAAACTGTTTTATAGGTAGCAGATGTATTGTAGTAGAAGGAGCACACATTGCAAACGATGCCGTTTTAGGGGCAAATGTAGTCATTACGCAATCCACTCCGATAATTGATGTCAGCAACCCAAAAGCAATTGAATACAGAGGCTATATCCCTCCTTATTCGGTAGTTATACCCGGAAGCATCGAAAAAACATTCCCCGCGGGAAAATATAATGTACCATGTGCACTAATTATTGGTAAGCGAAAAGAATCGACGGACAAAAAAACATCATTAAATGATGCCTTACGTGAATTTAATGTCTCCGCATAAATAAAATTAAGATGGATAGTTTACAAAAAGAGATCAACGAAATTTACAAATTAGTTAAGGTTGGTGGAACAATTTGTTATCCAACTGATACCATTTGGGGAATTGGCTGTGATGCAACAAATACGGAAGCCGTAGAGAAAATCTACAAAATTAAGAAACGGGATGCATCGAAAAGTATGCTAATATTAGTTGACAGCATCGATGCTATTTTTAGATATATTGATGAAGTTCCCGAAGTGGCTGTTCAGCTTCTAGAAGTATCGGACGAACCAACTACGTTGATTTTGGAAGGAGCATGTAGACTTGCTAAAAATCTTATCGCACACGATGGAACTATAGGAATAAGAGTTGTTAATCATCCGTTTTTGACACCCCTACTAAAGAAACTAAATAAACCGTTAGTATCAACATCTGCCAATTTAAGTGGTCAACCAACCGCAAAATCATTTGATGAAATCGAGGAAGAAATACTAGCTAGTGTAGATTATATTGTGGAATACGGAAGAGATCAAATGCCAGCAACACCATCGAAAATAATAAGTCTAAGTAAAAGCGGAGAAATAAAGATAATTCGATAACTTATTGGACTACAACAATATCTAAATCAAAATCTATTTTCCCATCCTTGAAGTAAATTTTACGAATATCAAAACTCAGTGTGTTTTTAGATAATCCTTCATTAAGATTATCGGCGCCTATATAAATTTCATTCAATCGCTTTACTTGCTCATTATGGAGCTTGCTAAATGAACCTAAATGCAAATTTAACTCCCGCAACACATTTATCCATAACCCATAATTATAAACTTGAGCTACTGAATCACCGCTTGCCATGTAAATATAACGTGCTTTAGGCAATGGAAAAGTTTCATCATCAACAGCGGTATAAACTTCCTCTAACGCACCATATTTCATAAAAATGAGGGTTTCGGGTCGAGACAGTTTATCATCAATATGCATCTCAATCTGTTCGCTATATTCACTATAATTACCCCATTGATATTCAACATTGTATCGATTAACAGCAAATTCAAACCCAACCGAGTCCGTATCCTCACCAAGTTGCACAATTAAAATAGCTTCCTGAAGGCACGTAAATACGGTATCCATTATTAAGACCCTAGGAATAAACTTTTTACCTACAACTAACTCGACCATAGACTGGTATGTACCTCCGCTACCCTGATAGGCTTCCGATAAAAATCCAGCTGTGTAATTCTTCACTTGAACTCCTTTTGACATACAGGCTAAAGCTTGAGCTCTCTTATAAGCTTGAGTGATTGCGGTAGCGGAATCTAAACCAGGATCAGAAACACCAAAAAATAATTCCCCACCCTTTGAATTATACCCTTCTAATTGAGCAGGAATAATTGCTGGCTGAGCGCCAAATCGATAATAATCGCTATTTACATTTTGACATAAACCCTTGCTTAGTAGCATGGGAAATAGCATTACAATCAAAAAAGGTTTGGTATTCATGGGATTATGCTTAGTATTTTGTAGCAAAACAAAAAAATGAAATGACAAGCAAGTTAAAAATTGTAATTTAAAAAACAATCTTTTTTCAACGTTGAAATCCTATTAATTTGTTAATTTTCCTTTTATAAGACTACAAATCTCGAGCATTCTTTGTTCCTTAATCTTCAGTTTCTTGTTAGCAAAATTACACTCATCCATAGTATTTATTGGGATAAGGTGCATATGTGCGTGGGGAACTTCTAATCCAATAACACTAACAGATACCTTTTCACATGGGAAAGCAAGCTTAATTGCTTTAGCAATACGCTTAGAAAACAGAACCATTTCGCCAAGCTCTTGATCGGTGAGATCAAAATAATCGTCCACTTCGCGTTTGGGAACAATTAGAGTATGTCCTTCTTTTAATGGGAAGGCGTCCAAAAAAGCAACAAAGTTGTTGCTCTCTTCAACTTTAAAGGAGGGAATCTCTCCATTAATAATTTTGGTGAAAATAGAACTCATAATAGGGGCTTTATTCTATTCTTGTGATATCTAAAATTTCAAAGTTCAATGTTCCGGCGGGCACAATAACATCGACAACATCACCCTTTGCCTTACCCAATAACCCTTTGGCTATGGGCGTTAAAATACTAATCTTATTCTCTTTAAAATCGGCTTCTCCGTCGGGCACAATTGAGTACACAACAGTGGCATTTGTCTTTAAATTTTTAAGAGAAACGCGCGTTAAGATTTGAACCTTTGAATCATCGATTTGTTCGGGTTTAATAATCTTAGCATTTCTCATTTTTGTCTCAAGTCTAGATATTCGAAGTTCAAGTAGTCCTTGTGCTTCTTTCGCTGCATCATATTCAGCATTCTCTGACAAATCGCCTTTATCACGCGCTTCAGCAATTTGTCTGGAAATCTTAATCCTTTCAACATTAATCAATTCTGCTAACTCAGCTTTGATCTTTTTAAATCCCTCTTCGGTCATATAATAAGAACCTGACATAATAGAAATCTTTAAATTAATTAATGATAAAAAGAAAAGAATCCCACATATATGTGGGATCCTTTTCTTTACAAAGATAACAAATATTTTACTATAACGTTACTCGAACACCAATTGAGTGTACTCCGCTAAAAGGGTTCGTAGCTCTATAAGAGTAATCTACATTAAGAAAAGTTGTTGATTCTCTACCAAGAGGTACTCTAACTGTTGCTCCAGCTGAAGGTCCTGTAAATACAGTTTGTCGTTTAGCACTATCCCAAATATCCTTTTCATAGCTATATCCTCCTCGAATTAAAACATAATTCATGAGGTTATATTCTATTCCTATGGCATACTGGTCTTTTGTAAACGAATTACTCGTAAAAGTACCGGCTAGCGTTAAATTATGTCCTTCGACTAACTCAAAATCATTGGATAATCCGATTCGTATTAACGAAGGAAGTTCAAATTCGGCAGCAGGAAAGTCAAAGGTCATGTACAATTGATCGCCCGTTAAAGCGCTAAATGACAAACCGTTTCCTTTATATTTCATGGTGGGCCCAACATTTTGCATGGTAACTCCAAATCTAAAGTTATCACGAGCACCTGCAAGATATTGGATACCGGCATCAATTGCTACTCCACTAGCTCCTACATCATTAATATTTTCACTTATTACCTTAAATACCACGCCCCCATATATGGCATTTGAAAATTGGCGAGCATACCCTACTGAAATCGTATTGTAGGTTGGACTAAAGGTATTTCCTGCACCATCGGGAGTTTCAACTGTGGTTCGCTCTATATCTCCAAAAGACATCGCATTTAGGGAAACAGATAAAACACCAGCCTCACCTGCTTTTGCTGCGAAACCAAAATTATTAATCCCAATATCTGCACCTGATAAGTAATTGGTATATGTAAATCCCATATCAAACTTCTCAACAAATGCTGTTCCTGCAATATTTAAAAACATTGCCTGTATTCCTGTGATTGAAGACATATTTGAGTTTCCCCAACCGGCTGCTCCTGCCCATGGATTAATAAGCAATTGTGTAGCACCGGCCTCACCTGCCCTCTGCTCATTACCAGCATAAATATTACTTAATAATATTACTGATAAGAACAAACTTGCTATAAATTTTAACCATCTCATATTCATCTCTTTTTTTCTTTTAACTATTAGAAATTTGATAGGTCAGCAGGACGAAGTACGCCAAACCACTTAAGTACCTTTTCTCCTACATTTGGTACTGACACATGTATAATATAAACACCTCCAGCAATTGGAACGTCTGAACTATTAGTCAAATTCCAATCAATCCATGTTTGGTCGTTCGATTTGACAAATTCACGAATTAAAGTTCCGGAAATATTAAAGATCTTCACAACACATTCCTTAGGTAAATTGGTGAATTTCACAATATTATCAAGCTGTGTTTTCTCATATGGATTATACGCATAATAAGGATTAGGGACTACATTAATTCGATCCAAATTATCGACTAAAACCTGCTTTGAATTTCGAACTGCACTTAATCCATCTAATGAAAATTTAAAATACGGGTATCCTTTATTTATCTGATCTTCAATGGGGTTACCATAGAGTGATCCCATATTACGCATATAAGGATTAGCAATTCGAATTTTAATATTCACATCACTTTCCGGCATATCGGCATACTCTTTCCATTGATACTCAACTGGGATTCGAGGTATTGTAACCCATGCAGCATTTAACATCGCATTTCCAATCCGTGTTAATGTAGTAGTCAAATTGGCATCGGTTGTCCTTTGTTTGAAGGCATCGAATAAAAGTTGTCCTGAATCGTATTTTGGAAATGGGGCAACACTACTATGACCATGACCAGTTGAGAAAACATAAACATAATGCTTTCCACCAAACTGCGGAGTTCCATCAATGGAAAAATAACTAGTAGTGGGATTCCAAATCATATCGCGTCCATTTTGTCCAATTAAATAAGAGTCCTCACCAAAAGCAATATTTAATCGTTCACCGGTTTCAACATCAATAGCATAACCAGGAAACCAACTCATACCGTATGCTGAGATGTAATTTGGATCATTTGGATTTGTGGAGGAAATTTGTCCCACTGTGTCCGCAGATATACCCATTTTATTTTTCGAAGGGGCTTGACGTAACATAAATTTACGAGCACCTCCTTCTGCAATAGGATTTGGATATATAGTTACGCCATTCACACGTGTGTTTTCACATGTTTCTATAACAATACAACGAGTCCATTTTGAAGTATCCTTAGTAATTACGAAGTCGATACTTGGCAACCTATATTTTTGATGGTTTATTGTACTCGGAGTTACCATGTCATTTCCTGGTCCGTATCTGTTTACAGACACAAGTTTGTAAGGTGCCCAAGTTCCATTTAAAACTTGTTCATAATTTTGATCGTCATCTGCTCCAATCACATCATTGTAACCTGATGCTCTATATGATCCGGCTCTAATCCAGTTTAATGGAATCTGGCCATCAGCATCATTAAACCCATCAAACCAAGGAATCGTCGGATTTGAATAGGTCTTTGATGATCCAATGAGTCCATTATTAAAGGATGCAACTGATTGAAGTGACCCCACCTTTTCAATTGGATATTGACTTTGAAGCATATTAATAGCAATTCCATACTCAGGAATAAGATACTCATTGGAATTTCGCATCCAAACATCGCCTGCCAATGTATCTACCCCATTTCGTACTAAAGTCCATTTACTATTCAAAATAAGACCATTGTTGTCTGTATTGCTAAAACCTGTTGGGCCTCCAAGGGTAAAATCGTAACCCGACGCCCCTTTAATATTTACTGAATCCGGTTCAATAAATAATACAAAATCTCCATCTACAACATTTAATGGATCTATTACTGTAACTTGAACAGGTCCTGCGTTCTTTTTATATTTACGTACACTTACTGAATTATTTCTAAGAATATCGTCATGGCATTCGTCGGTCAAATCAATAAAGTTGACTGAATTCCCTCGTCCTGAATGAACGCTCATAGGCGGAATATCACCATATTCTGAGTTCGTTTGAATTCCTCCTGAACCAAGATATGTGGGTTGCGGTGTAAACTCATATTTTTTAATTTCACCGGTAGCCCCTTTTCTACTAGCCAGATAAGGCAACTTTTGTCCATCTAACAGATTTCCGTCGTTTTGATCGTATCTTTTATACCTGTTATAGGCATAGGCAATGGCTATATAGTAATATTTCTTATAATTAACTAAACGTGTATCACCTGAACTACCAAACATATCATATGTCAGATGGAAAGAGTGGCGAATACCTTTATTCTCGCCTTCAACCATAATTGCATAGGAGTTAGCCTGTGCGTTAGCATCCCATTCAAAGTTGATTAACCTAGTAACATTATCTTCAATATCACATTGATAAACAAGTTTCGAAAACTGCGTATCATACAGTTGATTAACAGTAACATCCCTATTTTTTAATTGAAATACCTGATACCCTTGAAATTTATAACGACGATCAGTATAATTTTTGGTAATGAATGGATCCTCTTCGGAGTATTGTTCATTGTAATTATTTGAAGATGCAGGATTCGATATTTGAATTAATAATTTTCTATCCAACTCAACAACTGTTAAATCAGGGGCATTAGGTCCTTCAATCATTCTAAAACAGTTTTCAAATAACTTTTGACATTTATCATCCGCCAATTTAAGAAGTTCTACTGATCCCATATGTCCATTAATGAAATCACGTGCCCATGGAACACCATATGTAATATAGTTGGTAGCACCTGGTCGCAGTATAAAAGAACCTGCCGAAGTTAAAACCCGTCCATCAGCTTCGCTTGACATTCTCCATCCACCGGGTGTATTATCTCCAGGATCAACTCCAATAGTACCCCAATTACACTCATCACTATCCCAGGGAAACAAAAAATCAGTGGCTATGGTACCCGTAGTCCCATTACCTCCATAGGTCATACGTGACCCATCTTTCCAAATACCACGTAAATAGTTATAATAGTCAATGGCCACTTCAACATCACCAATAACGGGGTCACTTCCAATTTCATAAATTATAAAACGACGCATCCCCCATCGTTCATTATCAATAATACCATCTCCAAAATTAAGTCCGTTAATATTTCCGTTGAAAATATCCCCTTCTCCTACTCTAATTCTATCAATGGGTTCCCCATCCTCGTCGAGTACATCTCGATAACCCCATTGACAATCAGGAATTACTTCGCCTTTACCAGGCCAGTTAGATAATTCATCTAAACCTGATTCGTCTTTATAAGGGCCTTCAAAAAAGTCGAACCCAACAGCGGGTGGATTTTCACCATAAGTATTACCTGAACCATCACCATCTTTATTGGTAAAGTTGTAACCAAACATAAGTCCGCGATTAACATCACACCCTAACAAATCATCTCTAGCGTCACCTAAGTCAATATCACTCCAAACGCCAAAAAAGGCATTGTTTAAGGTATAAGAGGATCTATTAATTAGTTGATAATTATAGAATGTCATATTGTTTAGTTCGTCATTGGTGGAGAAAGCAAATCCTTGAGCTCGTACTTCCATTCCAATAGCGGCACCCTGTGTTTCGGTATGAATGTTACCCTTATCATTATATACCCACCATATGGTTTGGTCGCCATATAACGTAACAGATGAGTTATTTAGACTATCTGCACGACGTTCAGGAATAAATTTACAGTCTCTGTCGCCTGCATCAAATTCATAATTTGGGTAATCACCATCCTCTGCGGAATAGCGGCCATCGTTGTTTACATCCGCAAAGGGTGCTAAAAAACGATCATACTCATTATCCTCGGCAGTAAAATCAGGTCCATTTCCTGGCCATTCAGCAAGTACCGTAGGAACAGTATATCCAGTAAAATCGCGCGCCCGAGTCTCTTCATCGGCATCATACCAACTTATAAAACGGGAAACCATTTCCCTATCAACTTTCCATAGTCGGTCATATTGATTACACACTTCCGGCGTAACATTACCCATATTATCCCCTTTTGAAACAAGAGGTCCGGGCCAATAATCGTCTTTTCCCTGCGAAGTAAATGTACGTGCAGATACCCGTAGTTGACCATTAACGTCAACTCCAGCAACCCAAATACCACCGGCGAAAACAGAATGCTTTCCAGATCCTTTAGGAATTTCGTAGGAAGCATTACCATCTTGCCATTTCCCACCATTGGTTCCAATAATAGCTTTCACATTATTTAAATCAATAAAAGCGGTTGCATTTCCAGGAGCGCATCCAGCAGATACATTTTTAACTCCTTTATTTTTGCCGTTATTATTACTGACAGGCGGCTTAGCGAAAACAAAGCCAACTACGCTAAAGGCTGTCAGAAACAGAAATAAAATTTTTAAATTTCTCATCGCTATGTAGATATTATTTGTTTCTAGTTATTAAAATGAAAACAGCACACCAATTCTGGCAGTCCGAGGCATACGATAGTTGAAAGGACTATTAATCCACATACTATATATTTCTGGGAAAGCATTGGTTTGACTCGATATCATATTTTGATTATTGGCATATGTTAACCACCCGTTATCATCAGGATTACCTGTAGTAGAATAAACTCCAGCAATATTAACAAAATCGAAAAGGTTTGAAACATCAAAGTAAACATTAATAAAACCATGTTTATCTTTCCCTTCACTATCTGTACCTAGCTTAATTTTAAAGTCCTTATCAAGCCGAATATTGACTGTCTTAGTCCAAGGCATATTGTTTTCATTCAGATTACCAACTAAAAAGTTTGTTCCTTTAGCACGTACTGAATAGGGATTACCACTACCAGCATTCACTGTAATATTTAGACCTGCATTCGCTAAAATATCTTTCCCCATCACTTTAGGACCATTGTAATCTTTTCCTTCTGAGAATCGATAGTCTATAACTACGCTAATTTGATGACGCGAATCAAAATCCAATGGATAAATCGTCCTTAGATTTGGAAATCCTTTACTAATTAGATTTAACGCTGTGGTTGCATCTGAACCTGTTCCTTTTGCAAACTGTAATGTGTAGGCACCACGTAAAGAGATATTTCCAGTACGACGTAAATCATACGACAATGTTAATCCTTTAACAGTTCCAAAGTCCAAGTTTCCATAGGTAAAATAAGTAACCGGGTACGCTCCTGGGATACTCATTAATTGTATCATATCGCGCATTTCACGATAAAAGGCAGATATTTTAATGGATGATGTTTCGGACACTTTTTGTTGAAATCCGAGTTCATAGGCAATCGTTTTCTCAGGACGGGTATTGGGATTTGAAATAATGCTATTTCGTTTATCCTTAATAAACAAATAGTCAAGATAATCAATTCTACCAATATCAGGTCTTTTAGTTAGCACATCATAATGTGCATAAAAAAGAGCTTCGTCTGAAATAGGGAAACTAAACGCAATACGAGGCATTGGGATAATTTCGGGTTTGTAATCGGTAAATGAATTTAAGAAACTCTGAGAGCCCACTGTACTTCCATCAGCAAGGAATGGACTTACTCCGGATCCTGTTTCAGGATTCGATATAATTAAACCATTTTCATTATACCAAGTTCTTCCATCTCTAAATCCTGTAATCGCAGATGGGTCTGTTACACTATTAACATAGATCGTTGATCCATTTGGGATGTTTCCAGGAATGGTTAATTCACCATTATCGTCATACATCCAAGAGAAATTTTCAATAGGATAACTTTCGCCCACACCATGTGCTTCGAAGAAAAGGTAGTCGTCTTTAAGCACTTTTTGATTCAAATCAAAATAATCGACACGTAAACCTAAATTTAAAACTAAGTCATTAAAGGCGAACTTATCTTGAATATAACCTGCCATATAAATGGGTTCAAAAGGAGCTATATCTCTATTAAAGCGATTATTGTTGCGCTCATCCCTAAATTGTTTTGTGAAAAAATCATTAAATGTTGAGCGACCTTTAGTTTTATTTCCTTTATAGTCAAAACCATAATAGCTTACTAAATTATTACCATTGGCAAATAATTCATCGGGGCTAAAGAATTCGATATTCATATTTGCGGGGTCGAAACCATCCACATTCAGCCACTCTGATCCTGTAATATCCATCCCCAGTGATTGGCGTAAACGGATATCAAACAAAGATTGAGATTGATTTGCATTTAACCGTGGGTAAAGAATTGTATCGTTAAATACTGGGTTTCCGTATGGGTCATGTATGGTATCCCCATTCACGGTTAAGAACTGCGCATCGGGGTTTTCAAAATCTAAGTTTTCAATATGGAAATTGGTTAAACTCCGTGCTAAGAACCATAAACCTGTTGGCGCTGCACTATATCCACGGTCGGTGCGTTTCTCATACTCAAAACCTGCAGAAATTTCATGACCTTTTATATCAAAGGATAACGATCCTACTACACGAATTTGAGTGTTATCACCCTTCGAATATCCATTTGATACCGTTCCAGGCATATCAATTCTCCCTGTACCTCCAAAACTCTGAAATTGCATTCCATCAGGAACATTACCATTAAGATACCCTCCCCCATTTTCAAGGTCAGCGGTTGTATGCATACCAGCAAAGAATGGAAATCTTCCATAGGAATCTGTATAATACCTTTGATTATATACAGCAAGTAATGGGTTAATATCCGTGCCAACTACCGTATCTAAGGTATAAATAAAGGCATCTTGCAAATAAGCTCGTCTATTTTCTATGGTATCATACCCATATTCAAAAGTTGCAACGGGACGTATGGTATATTGACCATAATAACCATATTTAAACAAGTCGGCCATATAATCTTCATGACCTTGTTCAGATTTGTTTTTAGAAACATCAAACTGAAGAGAATACTTAATGTTGTTAACCATTGTAGCTGCATCTCCTTCTGATTGTTCATTCCTAAAACTTTGATTAATCCGAGCGTAACCACGTAAAGTAAGCGCTGTATATAGAGGATTATTATCCCAGTTCATAAAAGTACGACGTGTGTCGGTAACCTTTTGACGAGCGAAATTTAAATTCCCTCCTAACGTAAACTGGGTATTTTGGAAAGGTTTAATATCAATTTTCCCGGCGGCCATAGCGCTTAACGCATCAGCGTTATTCCGTATATCAACCGTTTCATATGCACTATTCCCAAATTCGTATGCTCGAAGACGAGTTCCATTGCCTTGCAAAATAAATGGATTCCTTTTTAAGGAATCAAGAAATTCTGATTTCAATGATTTATATCCAATGGATGAAGGGCGACGCTCACCGCGTGTTCCTATTTCACCCGCCAACATAAATCCAATAATAGGTTTTGAAGTAATCTTCTCCGTCTTTGGATCCATGGTTTTTTTACTATAAAGAGGTCCGCTAATATTAAGAGCAGCCATATGATCCTTATAAGGCGTTAAAAAAGTTGAAGTATGTCCTTCGAAACTACCATAAAAATGGCGACTGGGTCCCTTTGTAACAATACTAATAATACCTCCGGTTGCATCCCCGTATTTTGCCGATAAACCCCCAGTAACTACGGCAATTTGTTCAATTGCACTTTTGGGAATACCGCTTGAACCGCGTACTTTTACACCATCAACATAATAGCTGGTGGCTTCTTGACGAGCTCCACGTACAGAGACAACTGCACCATCCTCGGCATAAACACCTCCAACAGTAGCAGCAACAGCATCGGCCGAGCGGCCTTGCATCTTGCCTATGTCTTCTGAGGTTACGGTACCACCGGACTGGGTGTTATCCTTAGAAATTAACGGAACCTTGTAATCGACAATAATCACTTCGTCAATTTGCAAAGACGAAGGAGTCAATTCAATGTCAATATAGATGATTTGATCTGCAATAACCAAAACAGCGTTTAATTGCTGGGTAGAATACCCTACAAAAGACGATTTAACAGTAAATCGTCCGGCTGGCACCGGTTTTATTAGACAAACTCCATCAAAATCTGACGTTCCACCTGTAAGCTGTTCCCCATCGCGCTCAACGGTTACGTTGGCAAAAGGGACCGGCTCTTTAGTTTTCGCATCAAGAATACGTGCTCTAATCGTCCCAGACGACTGCGCACATACTGTGCCCATTAAAAGGACAGAACTCACAACAAAGAGTAACTTTCTGAACATAATCACTTATTTTTGAATAAACATTCCACTTTGAATCGGTAAATATAGAAATTCTCTTTTCAATTTCACAACGATATAGACCGTAAAGTTAAAATTTTGTTAATAATTTTAATTGTAGGGCCTATTTATAATCTCAGAAAGGACAATTGCCTCTCTTAAATTAATCCGTCTAATTTTTTGTTTACTAGATATTTGATTGTCATAAATGGGATTAAATACTCCCTCTTTCGCCCCTAAAATAACGGGAGACTGTTTATTAACATTTTCTTTAGTTTTTTTAGAGTTACGCACCTCAACTTTGTCATTTGAGAGGTGTAAATCTCTAATAAGGGAATACTTTGGTTCTACATCCATCATATTCGAAACATCACCAAAATCATCAACATCGTTTAAATCGGAATTGATGGGGATGGTGGGTTGATTTGCCAATCGTTCTTTTTGTTTTTGGCCTTTAATAAAATTATAAAAAATAAAAAAACCAACAACAACTACATAAATCACAATTTCAAAAAAGTCGTCCATAATATCTTTTCATTTTAAATTGTATATAAGTTATAAAATCTACAGATGGTTTCCCCTTATTAATTCGATTTGCCATTTTCTTTGATTCCTTCATACGTCGAAGCACATACTTTTTTTGTTTTTTTTTAGCGTATCGCCGTGCTATGGCATCAGTTTTCCTGTCAAGTTTGCTCTGTTTTGAAATGGCCTTTCGCTCGTCAAGTTGATTGCGCTTTTTTTCAAAGAACTCAGTTGTGGTTAACCTACGACTTTGTTTTAGTTGCGACTTATCAATTGAATATTGATGTTGACCACTTAGACTCAAAAACAACAGCCCAAAAACAAATACGAATAATAGTCGTTTATTAAGTAAGAAACCCATAATGTTAACCTAGAGATCATTTTAGATCCAATTCTCCAAACAATTGAAACTGATTTTGTAGTATCTTTATGATATTAAATTCCACACATAAAAAACTCACCTATGCGACGCTCAAAGGTACAAAGATATTTGCTCTTATCGACATTTATTTTATTTCTTGGATGCAAAAACGAGCAAAGCCCTGTTCCGCGGGGCATAAATCCAATTACCATAAATTTGACTCTTCCGGAATTTAATTCTTTTGTCATTAACACCTCCATTCATATTACAGGTGGCGCAAGCGGTTTAGGAATTGTGGTATATCGCTATTCTCAGAACGAATTCAAAGCCTACGACCGTATGTGTCCTTCAACAACACATCAAGATTGGATTAAGCTAATAAATAAGGAAAACAGTGTTTTCATGGAATGTCCCGAATGTAAATCCCGTTTTTATCTTTTTGATGGATCAGTAATTCAAGGACCGGCTCAATTTTATATGTCTGAGTATAGTACATATTACAACCAAACAACGGGAATACTTACTATTGGCAATTAAAATAGTGCTGAGAAATAAAAAGTATTGCATCAGAGAAGACGATTTAAAGAGCAACCTATATTAATTGTTTTTTTTATAAAGATACCCAATGAGGTAGCTTTGTTAAATTCCCCAAAAAAGGAGTGTCTTGTAGTTAATAAATCACGTTCACTAACGACACAACTCCAGTGCTGACATTAACACTGTATTGGTTGAAAATAATCATAAAAAAAGCGACTAGGAGTCCTAATCGCTTTTAAAATATTTAACAAATCGTTTAATGAAAGGTTAATCTATTGTCTTCTAGTTTAACTGACTCTTCGAGAACTTTGGCTACTTCTGAACCTACTCTATTTTGTAGTGTTTTTCGTAAATTATCTCTTTCAGGTTCAATGGCTAACTTATCTGCTTCCATTTCGATCTTATCAACAACATAAAGTAAATATATACCATTATTACCTTCCACAGGATTTGACATTTCATCTTTTTGCAATGTCATAGCTACACCGTTTATATTGGGTTCAACTCCAACACCGGGAACACTAAAAGCACTCATGGTAAGACCATTTATCTCTTTTACAGTAGCTCCAACTTTTCCAGCGATTTGATCAATATCACCCCCTTCTTTAATAGCAGGAGCTAATTTTGCGATCAATTGCTTGGCTTTCTTTTCTTTGCGCACGGTAGCTTCGATTGTAGTTTTTAAATCATTAAATGGTGTATATCCTTGTTCTTTTCGTTTCTTTAAATAACCCACCACGTAGTTGTCTCCCAACTCAAATATTGGCGAATTGTTATTACGATATACGATAATGTCGCCCTCTGTTGCGTAAAAAGCTTCTCGAATAAAGGTACGTGCCGAGGTCAAACCCCGAATATCTCTTGCGGTAGGAACCAGACTATTGGCAAGTCGCTTAACAAGTCCCTGATCTTCAACGTTTTTATTGAAACTAGCTTCGTTTTTTGCTGTTGCTGCAAAGCTATTTGCTTTTTGATAAACAAATGTACGTGTATTTTCACTCGGAGATATTATCCGTTCAATGGTTGCCATTTGGATTTTCAAAACTTCTTTTCCACGATCGGCAATATATACTATATGAAATCCTTGTGCCGTTGCCTCAAGAATGTATTCTCCTTTTTTTGCAGCAATAACGGCTGGACTAAATGGTAATGCTTCAACGTTGACCCATGTTAGTTCTACACTTGACTCATCAACACTATGTTTTGAAAGTTCTGAAAGTTTTGCACCCTTATTTAATACGTTTAAAAGGCTATCAGCTAATGCTTTCTTAATCGAAACTTCTTCTTGTGTAGTTGGGACAATAACAATTTGTCCTATTTGAATAGAATCGGGTTGTTGCTCTTTCTTTACCAATTTAGTGATCTTGAATCTTTCAGACTCTTGATAAGGCCCGTAAATCTCCCCTTTTTGCATGGCAAACATCATAGAATCAACTTCGCTATTTGGATACTCGTCTTTGGCATAAAACTTACGATCGAATATTCCATCAGAGTTCGCACTTACGTAACTTTGATTATCGTTTACCGAAGCAAATTCTTCTTTAAGATCATTCAATTCATCTACAATAACCTCTTTATCAGCTACAGTAGCATCAATGGGGAAAATTACATACTCCACATCAATGGATAACTCTTGTTGGTTTTTAGTCTTATTTTTATCATAATATGAGGTCAACTCGCTGGGTTTTACTTCGATGGTTGAATCAGCAATATCAGTATATGGAAGATATAACGCTTTTAGATCCATTTTTGTCGATTTCTCAATGGCAGCACTTTTGGCATATAAATCAGTAACAAAGATCCCATTGCTTATGGCACTGAAATATTTATCCGACTTTCTTTCATTGTGTAAGTATTCTTCAAAAGACATCCAGGCGTCGCGAGAGCGGCCCGTAGGATCACTATCTAAATTTTGAATAAATTGAATAACTCGTTCTGGTTCAAACTGTCCTGTTTCTTCGTTCTTAAATAAGGGTATATTTGTTACTTCAGGATGTACGTTAGACCCTTGTACCATGTCGAGCAATTCCTCAGGAGAAACTGAAATTCCAATTTTCTTAAGTTGCGCATCCATAATGAGACCATTCACCAACTGATTCCAAACCTGATCTTGAATCTGAGCGTGTGTTTGCTCGTCAAGAGAGTTTTGTCCTGATTGACGCTTCATGTTTTCAACTGCATCGTCAACACGCCTCTGGTAATCAAGGTAGTTGATAGATTCGCCATCTACTTTTGCGATATCGGGTTGATGATTTTGTTGACCCTTGCCCGAAAAGAGATCTCCTAAGATAAAGGATAGCAAAGCTACACCTACAACGGCTATTAATAATCCTGCTCGATTACGTATCTTATTTAATGCTGCCATATTAATGAATTAAAATGTTTTTATAAAGATTTTTAAGACCGCGAAAATAGTAAAAATCATTGATTATAGCAAAATCGATTCATCTTTTGCTCATAAATAAATCATTTTTATTAAAATAAACATCATTTTCCCATATCTTACAGGGAAATATTAAACATAAAATTAAAGCAAACAAAATTATTATTCGCTAGCCGATTGGTTAATAAAACTCAAAATTGTCGGTTGAAACGCTCCTGTTTAATAATGAATTTAAAATTCCTCTATTGCTCATTCACATAACATTTCTACTGTTTTAATTTGAGTTCCCGTAGCTTTAATTATTTTAAACGTAAAGTTACTAATTGTAATCACTTGATTTTGTTTGGGAATATTTCGATGATGATGAATTATAAATCCGGCTAAGGTTTCATAGGATTCATTTTCCTCAATTCCAAAACCATATTTTTCATTTAAATGATCAATTTCCAATCGTCCAGAAAACAAATATTTATTATCCTCTAACTTTTTCTCTTCATATAGATTCGTATCATGTTCATCCTCAATCTCCCCAATTATTTCCTCTATAATGTCCTCCATGGTAACAACTCCGCTTGTGCCTCCGAATTCATCAACAACCAATGCGATACTCTTTCTTTGTTTTATGAGTTTCCCCAATAGTTTATTGGCGGGCATTGTTTCAGGAACAATTGGTATAGCATGGATAATACTTTTTATTGTACTTGGCATAATCAACATATCGCTTGTATGAACATAGCCAATGATATTGTCGATATTATCATCATACACTAATATTCTTGAATATCCTGTTTTTGTGAAAAGTAAAACTACATCACAAACTTCTTCCGTAGAATCTACTGCAACCAGCTCATTTCGTGGAACAACACATTCTCGCACGGTTATATCCCTAAAGTCGAGCACATTGCGAAACATCTTCACGTTACTCTCGGCTAGTGCTTGATTCTGAGTATCGGGTTTATGATTATAGATTAGATCTCCGAGGTCATAACGGTCAAAAACAGAAACTTTTCCTCTCTTTATACTTTTCTTCCCTGCAATAAGTCGTAAAAAAAGGTTGGACAAAATTGTTGTGAAACGAGCAATAGGAAACAATATGATATAAAACAACATTACTGGAAAGGCAAATACTCGTAATACTTTGTTTGGATTAATTCGGAATAATATTTTAGGAGTAAACTCGCCCGTGATTAATATGACCATTGTTGAAATTAGTGTCTGAATGAGTAAGACGAGCCAATCATTAATTACTACAATTCGGATAAACGGTTCAAGAATAAGGGCTATAAAAATACCATATACTACGAGCGCTAAGTTGTTGCCAATAAGCATTGTTGCTATAAACTGAGATGGGTTCTTTAGAAACAATCCCATTATAAATGAGGAGTATCGACTTTTTTTTCGTTCTATTTCAATTTTCAATTTACTGGCGGTAATGTAAGCAATCTCTATTCCTGAGAAAAACGCAGAAAAAAAGACGGCTATAACAGTAATTATAATATATGTTTGCACTTATTCTACTTTATTAAATGTCTATCCACTTTCGAGTCTAATTTCAACAAAATCTGAAAATCAATTCCTCTAAACCGTCCCACAAAGTGGGCACTATACCTTTTTAACATCCATTAAATGGGGTAAAGAAAGAAAATCGGTTCTAAATTTAGATGTAAAAATGGATAACCATTATTTATGAATATTAAATTGTTAATATACATTAGACAATCCAAATTTAGTAATTATTCTGTAATTCTCAGAAAGGAGTATCTTCACTATCTGTTTGAATTGGTGCAAAATCCTTCTGGTTCACATTAAATACCCCCTTAGTCTTGTATATTTTCCAGTCGGTGAAATCTTGTTTTGCACGAAATCCGCGTCCTACAATTATTCCATCATTATCAGTGACTCTAATGGACTTATCGCTTTTTATCTCTTCGCTATTCTCATCCCATTCAAGAAATTCAGTGTTGAAAATGGTTCCTTCCGCATTTTTAGCTTCAACATTTCCTGATGCTTCCCATCGTAGCTCTTTTTCATAATATACCGCTTCATTGGCTGAAAGATAAGAGGTTATCTTCATATTTTCATCAAAAAACTCAACTAAAATTCCGTTTGGGAACTCTGTTTTTGGCTGTTCGATCATGGAAAAAAGGTTCACCGTTTTTGCTACTACATGTAGATTAACTTTCCCATACTGGCTATGATACATATCCATATTCTCAGCCGACATGCTGGGTAAATCTACGATATTTGGAACGCTACGCATTTCGTCAATCTTATCGGTACAGCTATAAAAAAACAGTGGTAGGCAAATTGCAAATAATGCAATTAACCCACCACTATTGTACATGTTCTTATATGTTCGGATCATTTACGTACCCTAACTCGTGTTGTTTCACCAATCCATCCGGGGACTGTCCATTCTTGTCCATCAGTTAAGTCGTTAAAAAAAGCTGTCTCTTGCGTTGGGAAATAGGCAGAGTAGGTAGAAATTAATCCGTTGGCTTCATCTGCTAAATTTGGATCAACGCGCTTAGCTTGCATAAACTTATCAACGGCTGCCCAATATGCAGTGGTTTTTTCAAATTCATCGTCACTAATAGTACTATTATATGAAGCGTAAAGTCGACCAATAACAATAAATGAACGTCCATCATTTGGATTCAAGCTCAACGCCAAATTTGCTATTCTACGAACCTCAACGGGGTTCTTTTTAGCTGCCATCATAATGAGAGCTAAATCGGAGTAATAACCCGCTTTTAAACTGTCATTCGTTTCCAAAGTTATCGCCTGCTCATAATAAGGAATTGCTTTATCGAAATCTTTTTTAGCGATAAAATAAGCCCCCAATTTAAAGGCTGAATTGGCTGATGGCTCAATACTGTGCAATTTTTCTGCAACTTTTGCATATAACTCTGTATCTTCACATTTAACGGTTTTCAATAAATTCAAAACAGCGTTAATTGTTTCCACATCATCTGGATTTTCGTCGTATTTACGTTTCAGAACGGGAACGAGTGTCTCGCAGGTGGCTGCTCCACTATTGGAAAATATCAATTGAACATTATCAAGAATTTGCTTTTCCGACTCTCTATCCTTTTCATTGGTTGCCATTTTCAATTTATGCTCCATGATATCCATTGATGTTGCAAAATTGCTTACCATCTGATCTTGATTAATCTCCTCTTTCAAAAATCGAGTTAATGAAATTTGCATAAACGCATTGATTCCAAAACCGGGAACTTGGTTTCTATCAATGTTTATGGCTTCAACTAAAAAATCATATGCTTCGAGATATCGATCTTTATTCAAATCGCGCAAATCGACTGCTTTTCGCGTCAAAATTTCGGCTGCATTTCCTTGGTACTTAATTCGTTGATCGTAAATCATCATAATAGTATCAACATAAGCATTTCGTAATGCAACATCTTTTGTTGAATTAATTAAAGTTTTGTAAAGCACTACCCCATGAATATACATGTTATTGCTTGCTCTGGGTGCTTCAAAAAACACAATTCTCCATGCCTTAACAGCCTCATTATATGCCTTTTGCTTATAATACTGCTGATACATTGACAAATTCTCTAACGCTCGAATACTATCTTGTCCTTTCCCGTACTTAGAGCCATCTTCAACACCTTTTTGTGCTAGGGCTGAAAAGGTGAAAAACGCTATTGACAAACTGATTGTTACAAATATTTTTCTCAGAATCATGGGTTTAAATTTTTTATAGTTTATTTCAAAAAATAATTAATCATATTTAGGTTTGTAGAACCATATTTCACTGAATCGAATTTTAAGGCTCATTTTAGCAAAGTAGTCCTTAATC
Organism: Salinivirgaceae bacterium; assembly: GCA_028709085.1. GTDB lineage: Bacteria > Bacteroidota > Bacteroidia > Bacteroidales > Salinivirgaceae > JAAYQU01. Next base: position 45,429 of record JAQVXQ010000004.1, read on the forward strand.
TGATTGTTGGTATTTGTTCCCATCTGCCCAACTTGCAAGTCAATATCTAGGTTATAAAGACCTCGACGAATTGGAAAACCTACACCGGTTGCAACTCCAAAGTTTGGTATATCGGTCCCACTGACAGTCAGGTTGGTACTTTCAAAAAATGCGCCAAAACGATAGGTTGATCGTTTAAAATAACTTATTGCAGAATTCCATTGTGGAATAACCGACATTCCCAAAGCTAATCGATGGGAGTTTTTTGTATTGCTATAATTCGTTGCCTTCCAGTTTGAAAAAGAGTAATCGAATCCAATCGTTTTTTTATTAGACGTCACTATTCCCAGTCCCAATGAAAAGCTCATTGGTCTTTCTAACACTATATCTTTATTGAAGCTGGAGTCGATTAAATATGCAAATCCATTGTCGTCAACAGACCATAAATTTTCACCGGTAGTAACCCCTTTTAACATATTCTCGATTCCATTGAGTTTTGTCTTTGGAGTAAACGTAAGTCCAATATTATACATTGAATTTTCGGATCGTAGTATTCGATAATGGGCACCAAAGGAGACACTAAAGTCGCTTATTTGTTGCTTTATTCCTTGTTGAGTATTATAACTACCTCCCAATCCTGGAAAAACTAATGTATTGGTCTCTTCAAGTCGTCCAAATGTATAACTTGCTGTAATTGCTGCCGAAAAATTTTCGAAAATATCGAAACTGTTACTTAAATAAAGGTTATTAATTCCCCCTGTACCAATATAATATTTTTCAACATCACCAATTCCAGTAACAAACTCACTATCAATAATTTTATATCCTCTGGAAGAAATTGGAATTAGCCCTATACTAGCACTCCATATTTTCGAGCCTCGAAAGCCAAAGGCAAAATAATTGAGATTAGAAGAGAATGATTGTTTTGTATTGCCGGGAACAGACAAATGAGAAAAATCGGATTTCAAACCAAATTCCAATACAAAAGTGAGCGTGTCTATGGAACTTAAAGCAGCCGGGTTAGCAATATTCAGTGAATTTCGTTTAAATAATCCAACAGCAACTCCCCCCATGCCACTATTCACGATATTGCTCGTGTTTTCCATTAATCCTAATCCAATTTTTGAGTAGGGACTTTGTGTTTGTAATTGAGCAAAAGCACCACTAATAGTGAATGTTATTGCAGTTGCTATAAATAATATTTTTTTATGCATTGTATGTTAAAATCCGATTAAGACCAATTAAAACTAAATTTGGTTTGGCAAAGATGGTTCTTTTTATTTTATTGACAAAGAAATGACTCTCTCCTCCCGTTAAAACAACGGAAATATTTTCCTCAACTTCTTTAAATTTATGAATGGTTTCTTCAATTTCATATAAAAGTCCGTTGTAAACTCCCCTGCCGATGGCATCGTTTGTATTTTTCCCATAGATCATAAAATCCGAGGGAGGAGTTCCAAGTGGCAATTGTGCTGTATAATAATTTAACGACTTGTAGCGTAACGATAACCCCGGCGAAATATTGCCACCCTTGAATACATTTCCATCCATAAAATCATAGGTAATAGCGGTACCGGCATCGATAACTAAAACTTTAGATTCCGGAAACAGCACATTAGCTCCTACTCCACCAGCAATTCGGTCTAAGCCTAACGTCTTAGGAGTTTCGTATTCAATGGAAATTGGCATTTTAGAATTGTGCGTAAATAGATGTACAGAACCGTTTATGGAATCAAGATTTTTTCTCATTTCCGCCGTAATAGAGCCACTAGCAGAAACAATGACCGACAAATTTTCACCCATAAATATTGATTTCCAATCAATCTCTTCGACTCGAAAAACTTTATTATCAATTAACTCATTCGATTCAAAATATCCAATTTTAACAAATGTATTTCCTATGTCTATTGCTATATTCATAAAAGCTATTTTATCACAAAACTAAACTGTTTGATTGATATTTTTGCATTTAGTTAAAAAAAACAATTAATACTGCAGGGGAATTCTAAATAAATCGATTTCTTAATTAAGATTATTTGTTTTTCCTATAAAAACATTATCTTTGGAAATCAATCATTATCTTTCTCTTCCATTATACGAAATAGAGAGAAAAAATTAGGGATAGAACATGGAAGCATTAATTATTGAAGCCACCCCAAAAACACCTCGGATAGTTTTCGATCCAGTAGAAAATTATTTTGAGATTTCAGGTCGTTCTTTACCAGAAAACGTTGTAAAGACATACGATCCGGTTATTAAGTGGTTAGAAAAAAATCTGGGAAATCTTAAAAATAGAAATATAGAGTTTAATTTCAAGATGGATTATTTGAATTCAGCGTCTGCAAAAATGATTTCACTTATTCTAACAAAACTCGAGGAATTTTACAAAACAGGAGTTCAAGTGGAAGTACATTGGTACTACAATACAGACGATGACGATATCCAATCGGAAGGTGAAATTTATGCGATGCTTAAAAAAGTACCCATAAAACTAATTGGAGTTGACGACTCTCAAGATTGAAAAATTACGAATTTATAATTTAATATAACATTCGATAGCCTTATGGAACCCATAGGGCTATTTTTGATTGATTCACAACGCTTAAACTTTAGCAAATAGTAGAAAATTATCTCATAAACAATTCATGAATAATATCAAGAACCTACACCGGATTTCCGAGATATATCAAAACCATCCCTCAATTCCAATCATTACACGTGAATTAAAAACCAAAAATAGTGCTTATTTGCAAGGACTTATTGACTCGTCGTTCAGTTGTGTTCTGTTTGAAATATTTAAAAAAACAGGCAAGGATATACTAGTAATAATGAACGATCGGGAGGAAGCTGCCTATCTTTACAATGAAAGTCAGGGGGTTTTGGGAGATGAACGGTGCGACTTGTTGGTCTCTGGTTTCAAAAGGGCAATTGTTTATGGACAAGCCGAACCCGAATCTGCACTTCTGAGAAGTGAATCATTGCGGCAAATTGCTAATACCAAGAGAGATTCAAAACTGATTATAACATACCCTGAATCGTTAATGGAATCGACGGTATCGTACGAGCAAATCGAAGCGAATACCCTAACACTCAACAAAAACGAAAATATATCCATTGATTTTCTAACCGAACTTTTAATAACCTATAAATTTGAGTTGGTAGACTTTGTCTTTGAACCCGGACAATATGCAGTTCGAGGATCCATTGTCGATATATTTTCCTATTCCAATACAAGACCGTATCGAATTGATTTCTTTGGCGATGTAGTGGATTCACTAAGAACATTCGATTTAGAGACTCAGATTTCAAATTCGCATATAAATCAAATAAAAATAATCCCCGATTTAAGTCTAAAAAGTTCCGGCGAAACACGGTATCCCATAACCCATTTATTAAAAGATGATACGATTCTGGTGTTCGACGACGTTCGATTTACACTTGAAAGAATAAAGCATTTGGATCAAATTGCGTACGAGAAAAAAAATACGATTGATGAGGATATTTACAATATCATAGTTAATAGAAGCGAATTAGAAAAAGAGTTGAAACGCTTTAAAACGATTTACCGATCAAGAAGCGATGATGAAAAGGCTGTCATAAAATTCAACACTTCGGTGCAGCCAAATTTTTCAAAAAACTTTGACCTTTTACAAACAACCGTTTCCGAATTTACACAGAAGGATTACGAAGTCATAATTGTATCGGAGCAACAAAAACAACTCGACCGAATAACGAATATTTTAGACCAAATTGACCCAAATACCACTTTTACACCATTACTGGGGAATATTCATGGCGGTTTTGTGGATCATGACGTACGGATTTGCGTTTTTACCGATCATCAAATTTTTGATCGATACCAACGCTATCGAGTGAAGCTTGGTTTTACACGAAAGGAATCCTTAACCATAGAGGAGTTAACTGATCTACATCCAGGCGATTATGTGGTACACATGGATCATGGAATTGGGCAATTTGGCGGACTGGAGAATATTGAGGTAAATGGCAAACGGCAAGAAGTTGTAAAACTAGTTTATCGCGACAAAGACACCCTTTATGTGAACATTCATGCGCTACATAAAATTAGCAAATACAAGGGCAAAGATGCCACTCCTCCGAAAATCCACAAGCTTGGTTCGAGCGTTTGGCAGAATACAAAATCGAATGCTAAAAATAAAATAAAGGATATTGCTCGTGAATTAATTTCGCTTTATGCTGAGCGGATTAAGCAAACAGGCCATGCGTTTCCGGGTGATTCCTATTTAAGCACCCAATTGGAAGCCAGTTTTATTTATGAAGATACGCCCGACCAAGAATCGGCCACAAAGGCAGTAAAAGCGGATATGGAAAACATGGCTCCCATGGATCGATTAATATGTGGCGACGTGGGATTTGGGAAAACGGAAATTGCGATTAGAGCAGCATTTAAAGCCGTGTGCGATAGCAAACAGGTAGCCGTTCTTGTTCCCACAACCATATTGGCATTTCAACACAACAAGACATTTTCGGATCGACTAAAGAACTTTCCCGTTAATATTGAATATTTATCAAGAATGCGATCAGCAGCCGATCAACGAAAAATCCTAAACGGACTCAAAGATGGCACGATTGATATCATTATTGGAACGCATAGAATAGCGTCCAACGATATAATATTCAAAGATTTAGGACTTCTAATTATTGACGAGGAGCAAAAATTTGGAGTCAGAACGAAAGAGAAACTGCGGGCAATGAAAGTCAATGTAGATACTTTAACAATGACCGCAACCCCCATTCCAAGAACGCTCCAATTTTCGTTAATGGGAGCACGTGATTTGTCGATCATAAAAACCCCACCACCAAACCGACTGCCAATTACCACAGAAATACACGCATTTGACACAAAATTAATTGCCGATGCCGTAAATTTTGAAGTGGAACGCGGAGGTCAAGTATTTTTCATTCACAATCGAGTTCAAAACATTGCCGAAATTGAAACCATTATCCGACAAGCATGTCCGGGAATAAGAACCGTTCATGCCCATGGACAGATGGAAGGGAAAAGGTTGGAGAAAATTATGCTCGACTTTATTGACGAAAAATATGATGTCCTGATCGCAACAACGATTATTGAATCCGGTTTGGATATCCCCAATGCGAATACAATTATAATAAACGATGCGCAAAACTTTGGACTGAGCGACTTACATCAACTTAGGGGACGGGTAGGAAGATCCAATAAAAAAGCAGTTTGTTATCTGCTTACGCCTCCGTTAAACTTTTTGCCAGCCGAGTCGCGTCGGAGATTGCAAGCCATTGAATCGTTTACGGAACTTGGTTCGGGGTTCAACATCGCATTGCAGGATTTGGATATTCGAGGAGCAGGAAATCTTTTGGGAGGCGAACAGAGCGGATTTATTTCAGAACTTGGTTATGAAACCTATCAACGCGTGTTGCATGAGGCTATGTTTGAACTGAAAGAACAAGAGTTTAAAAATCTATTGGGCGGACAAGCCCTGGAGGCACAAACACAAGAGTTGCTCGATTTCAGAGATTGCACCCTCGAAACCGACCTAGAACTAATGTTTCCCGACAGTTATATCCGAAATATATCGGAGAGAGTAAAGCTTTATAAACGACTCGATGCAATGACAACCGACGAAGAACTCGATGCGTTTAAAATCATGCTTTTGGATCGTTTTGGGAAAATCCCCAATGAATCCAACGAATTAATCAATGTTGTTCGGCTTAGACGTAAAGCCGTTTTTCTGGGATTGGAGAAGATTATTTTAAAACAGGAGAAAATGCTTTGCTACTTTATATCGGACAAAGAGTCGTCGTTTTACGATGGCGAAGTGTTTGGAAATCTATTATTGTCGATACAGCATCAGCCCAAGTTAGCCCGAATACAGGAACATGGCGGAAAACTCCGATTGATTGTAGAGAATATAAAATCGATTTCAAAAGCCATTGATGTTCTCAATAAACTTGATCCCCCAACTTTATAATCCGTTACAATAGGCAAAAAATATGGTTAAACACTATTCTTTCATGGTTGTAAACACATTTGGTTTTACAACTTTTACACTATTTTGTTGAATCCACTTCAAGGAATCAAATTGCAAGTTGCACGAAAAGGATAGACAACCTTACTGTTCTGAATGCTCCTCTTCCTTTAAAGAGAGCACACTAAAATCGATGATTCCAAAGGTATTAAAATCAAGCCCCAACAACGAGGATTCGCACATAAAAAAGAGATCACTGTTCTCTTGTCCGGGTCGCTGGATGATCACAAAATCAGGATTTATTTTTTGAAAACGATCCACATTCTGTTCCATAAAACGGTTAACATGATCTTGGGCAATATTCTGAACAAAGCTCAATGTTCCGTTGCTAAAAAGTTGCAATTCACGATCGAGGCTTAGGTTAAAATAGATTTTTACTTGATCAAAATAGGGCATTTTTCCATCCCCCAAAGAATAAAGTGGATTTGCCTTCAATATCCACTCATCGTCCGACATATCGTGTTTTTGGATGCTATACTTTCCACATCCAATCAAGTTTTCGGATCCATATTCTCGAAGCGCTTCTTGGGGCATAATTGCCAAATCAATGTTTGCAAAACCGTAGAGGAACAAATTCGATGGATTATCCAAATCAAAACGAACAATAAGGTCATTCATTGAAACAATGCCTTCAATGGATTCTGTGGCCATTTTTTGTTTCGAACAAGAGTCATAAAACTCCTGAACGCCTTTCACTTCCGACAAGAATCCCAGCGGTCGATTTTGAATTTTACAACTCCAGATATAGTGTTTTATGGATTCAATAACGTCAAGTGCCACCAATTTTCGAGTCTGAAGGGAGCCAAAAACATCACTTTTGTGAAAGAAAACGCTATCGCGCAAATAGAAGACATATTGCGAATTATCGGTACTATTTACCCATTTTTCCACAATGGCGGGCTCAATTTGTTGGGTTTCAGTGTTAATATGAAAAAGCGTTTCATGAATTTGAGAAGCTATTTGCGCACCGCTCAAATTTGATATCTGACCCGGAAATATCGATTCGGGATTATCCGACTCGGCATACCCTAATTCTGCAATTTTTTTCTCCGCAAAGCCCGTGCTACATGCTGTAATAAATAGTAGCGAAACAATTAAACCGATCGTGGCGTAGGTACTTTTCAATATTCGAGAACTCATACTATCCTGTTTTATAATGGTTAGAGAGGGTAAAAATATGAATTTTCGCGAACTACACCAATAAAACAGGGAAAACAGAGAGAAAATGAACCAGAAAAGCACAATTAACGCCAAGCATAAGGGTTAATTGTGCTTTATCTCAAATAAACATATCGCAAATCACTGATTAAAAAATCAGTTCAGCGGATATTTAGGAATATCAATAATTAAGTGTTATATAATTTTAATTTCGTAGGTCAGTGGAATTGCTTTTTTATACATGGCACTCACACCACAATATTGGTTTTGACTTAATTCTACGGCCTTGGTCAATTTATCAAGGTTTAAATTTTCCCCTTTAAATTCATAGGTTACATGCATGGATGTATATTGAGCCGGTTGTTCTTCCGACAATGTTCCGTTCACCGAGATGTTCAAATCCTCGATTACTACTCGCATTTTTTTCAATATCATAGTAACATCCATGCCGGTGCATCCAGCTAAAGCAACCAATACGAATGGTTTTGGACGTGGCCCGGAATCATTACCTCCCACACTCTCATCGGCATCAACGCGAACTTTATGCCCATTTATTAATCCCTCAAAAGCCATATCGCCTTGCCACTCCATTTTTATTTCATGATTTTTCATATAGTTATATTTTAATAATTTACAATTCAAAAAATATCGTCATTTTCAAAACAACGAATTATAAAAAAAACTCAAAAATCAATGTAAAGTATAATTACATATTAACGTTTTTAGATATTCGAATAAGGAACACGTAAGCCCGAATAAATGTTTAAAAAATGGAGAGCAAGCCCTATATTAACCATGAAAACAAGGCAAACTATGTTAAAGTTATATTAAAATTTATGACAGAGAGCAAAAGACCGCTATTTTTGCGCTGAATAAAAACTGAACGTTATGGACATTATCGTAAAAAATTTAACAAAAACTTACGGATCCCAAAAGGCTGTCGATAATATCTCATTTCATTTAAAGCAAGGTGAGATACTTGGCTTTCTGGGGCCAAACGGTGCCGGAAAAACAACTACTATGAAAGCCATAAGTTGCTTTATAGCACCTACATCAGGGGAAATCGAAGTTGGGGGATATTCAGTAAAAGAGAATCCCGACAAGGTGAAATCACTTTTGGGTTATCTGCCCGAGAGTAATCCGCTATACACGGATATGGGCGTAATTGACTACCTAAAGTATGTGGCCGAACTCCAAAAAGTCCCCAAAGAAAAAGTCAAAAGCAGAGTAGCTGAAATGATTGCCGTTTGTGGACTTGAAGCCGAAAAGCACAAAATAATAGGCGAACTGTCGAAAGGTTACAGACAGAGAGTGGGCCTAGCGCAGGCTATGATTCACGATCCTGAGGTGTTAATTCTTGACGAACCAACAACGGGACTTGACCCAAATCAGATTATAGAAATTCGTGAATTAATAAAACGCATTGGAAGAGAGAAAACGGTGATTTTAAGTTCTCACATTCTAGCAGAAGTTGAGGCAACATGCGATAGAATATTGATTATCAATAAAGGAAGCATTGTAGCGGACGGATCATACGAAACGTTAAGTAAGAAAGCAACCAGTTCGGAAATCATTCATGTGGGAATTGAAGGTGGCGAATTTGACACTGTTTATCAAGCCCTTAAAGAATTACCAACAATTGCCATGGTTGACGTAAAATCGGCCGAAGAAAACACCTTCGACATTCAATCGAAACCCGATATGGTATCGGCAAAAGCAATTTTTGACCTATGTGTCGAAAACAAGTGGTATCTGTCACAGTTAACTCCTATTGAGACAAAACTAGAGGATATCTTCCACGAACTAACAGCAAATTAATGACAAATCGCAAGTATAACGATATAAAAACAACGATATGAGACAAATTTGGATAATCGCAAAACGAGAATTACAATCGTTTTTTGATTCGCTCATAGCCTATATAATGATGATCGCTTTTTTAGGATTTAGCGGCTTTTTCACATGGCTTTATGGTGGCGACGTATTTTTTGTAGGACAGGCAAGCCTTCAAACATTTTTTGAAGTTGCATACTGGACACTGTTTTTCTTTATTCCGGCACTTACAATGCGACTGTTTGCCGAAGAAAATCGATCAGGAACCATTGAGCTACTATTAACCCGCCCGGTTTCGGATTGGCAAGTAGTAACCGGAAAATTTCTATCAACCGTTATTCTAATTGCAATAGCGTTACTTTTAACTGTACCCTATTATATTACGGTAGCAAACATCGGAAACATTGACCATGGCGCAGTAATTACCGGGTATCTTGGATTAATTTTAATGAGTGCTGCCTACATTAGTATTGGAATTTACACCAGTAGTATTACTAACAACCAAATAGTTGCATTTTTATTAACGATCTTTATAGGAATATTTTTCCATCTAATTTGCGGAATTCTTGCCCACAGTATGGGAGGAACCATGGGAACATTTTTCAACTATTTGAGTCTGCAAAATCATTTCAACAGTATTGCTCGTGGTGTAATTGACTCCCGCGACATTATATACTTTGCATCAATAATTACATTAGGTTTAGTTGCAACCGAAGCTACGTTAGCACGTCGGAATGCATCAAAATAGATTAAATATTGCTTAGACTATGAAAACACGTCAAAAACTTACATACAGTTTTTTATTGCTCACTGCAATAATTGTTGTTGCCAATCTACTCTCAAGCGGTCTTTTTTTCAGACTCGATTTCACTGCCGATAGCAGATACACCTTGAGTAGCGCAACAAAATCCATTTTAGAGAATATCGATGAACCGGTAACCATAACTGCCTATTTTTCGGTTGACCTGCCACCACATATTGCCAAAAACCGTCAAGATTTTAAAGAGATGCTTGAGGAATATTCGGCAGTCTCCGGTGGAAATAT
>JAQVXQ010000229.1 GCA_028709085.1 Salinivirgaceae bacterium
CACGGAAAGACACCAAAGAGAAGTTGGCCTTTGGTGGTCCTGGACTGTTTCCACAATTCTCGATTCTCGACCCCCAGGTCATTGCGTCCATTCCACAAAACCAAATTGCCAATGGGCTTGCCGATGCGTTTGTGCACGTTATGGAGCAGTACGTAACCTATCCTGCCGATGCAATGCTCAACGACCGCTTTTCGGAAGGAATTATGCAGACGTTAATTGAGGTGGCTCCGCATATTATGAAAGATCCAACCAACTATAAAGCGGCCTCGAACTTTATGTGGAGTTGCACCATGGCGCTCAATGGTTTGATACAAAAAGGAGCACCGGCCGATTGGGCGATTCACAATATGGGACACGAACTTACCATGCTTTTTGGCATTGATCATGCTCGAACGTTGGCAATTATAACAAAGAGCCACTACACCTATAACTTGGATTCTAAAAAGGAGAAGTTGGCGCAATTTGCCGAGCGAGTTTGGGGTGTTACCAACGGGACAGTGGAAGAGAAAGCATTGGCTGCCATTGATAAAATTGAGGCATTTTTTCACTCTCTGGGCATTAAAACCAAACTGTCGGACTACACCGATAAGTATGAAGGAACGGCTGAATATATTGCCAACCAATTTGTGGAACGTGGTTGGAAAGGAATGGGCGAAAAGCGTAGTTTAACGCCCAACGATGTTGCAAAAATTGTTAAAATGGCCTATTAAAAATCGATGAGGATGTTTAAAAATGCATGAAAACATTCAATTCGATCTCTGTGAACCTCTGTGGTTTCTCTGTGTGCCTCTGTGTAACAATTCGTTAAAAAATCACACAGAGTTCCACGGAGATATACACAGAGAAACACTAAGAACATTTTAGACACCCTCGTATTAAAATACTCTTAAAACACGAAATTAAAGGAGGCATTATAGCTTATGCCTCGCAAATTTCGGTTGTAACTGAAAGGTACAAAGTAATTTACCTTGGTGTCAATCAGAAAATATTTGTTTTTAAAAATCTCAATCCCAATGGATGGTGCCAAATAGAACATCTCCGATTTTTTCGTTTTAATTTGATTTTCAATTTATTGAACCACTTAGCAGCTTACTCAATAATAATCTTATACTTTCCAAGCAATCCAACGACGCCTTGAAGCGAAAACTTAGCTCCTCGAATTCGGTTCTCCTCCGGATTGATACTGTAATTATAGGATGTTCTAAAATCGCTCTTCTCCATAATGGTTTGATTAAAAACAGCTCCCATTAAGTCGCAATTATCAAATAAAGACGACGTTATATCACACTCTCCAAAGTCGGTCTCGTGCAATTGAGAATTCTTAAATACAATTTTTCGGAGTTTTGTTTTATAGAACGATGAGTGATTCAACGTACAATGATGGAACGAAAAAGAGAGTCCAAATTCACTGCAATCGGCAAACTGCAAGCCCAGCATTTTACACTCCTTAAACTCAACATCACGAAATGCAGCGTTGGCCAAATTTGCCATGCTCATATTGCAACTATCGAAGGTGCAACTATCAAAGGTACAATGCAAAAGCACCGCATTTGAAAAATCACAATTCAAAAAAGTACACCCTTCATACTCGTCGGCGGGCATTGTCTGGTTGCTGTAATCAAGTTTATTAAACTCCTTGTCTCTGTGTAACATACGTTTCTATATAATTTATAATAGTGCTAAATAAATAATCAAAACCAACGTTTCCGTTTGAAATAGATTACCATTCCTACAAACAAAATAGCCATAATAAACCACACTCCAAAATATCCCCAACGCATATTCAATTCAGGCATGTAAACGAAGTTCATTCCATAAACGCCCACCACAAATGTGAGGGGTATAAAAATGGTTGCTACCATGGTCAGGGTTTTCATTACCTCGTTCATCCGATGTCCTTGAACCGAAAAAAAGAGGTTTGTTTGACCCTCCAAACGCACGCCCAGTTGGTCACAGTCGTCAATTAATGTGAGACATAAATCTTTGAGCTCGAAAAAGTATTTCCGATGTTTTTCTTGAATAAATAGGGAGTCGTCGCGTTCAATTTTAGTCACAAAATCTTTCATCGGAATTATAACTTTCTTAATTTGATGAACTTGCCTACGTAATGTCTCTATGGATCTCAACGAAAAAGGCGTTGAATTGTCCTCCATATCGACCATGGTTTGTTCATCGACCCTAGTTTCAATTTTATAAACACTCTTGAAATAGTTGTCCAAAATGGACTCAAACATCTGATAGAGAAGATAATCGGAGCCACGTTGCCGTACAATCCCTTGATTTGTGCGAATATTATTTCGAATATGCTCAAAATAATCGGCTTCCTTCTCTTGAAACGACACTACATAGTTGGGTCCTAAAATAAAGTTAAGTTGCTCTTGTTCAATTCCTTCTTCGTTGTTGGGGAGAATGGATTTTAAGGTAAAGAAAAGATGCTTTTCATAGACCTGAAGTTTAGGGCGTTGGTTAATATCCAAAATATCCTGAACTGAAAGGTTGTGGACATTTAATTGAGCACAAATACCCTTAATAATATCAACATCATGTAATCCGTGTACATTCAGCCAATATATGGAATCGTCTTTTTCAAAACCATTAAATTTACGAACATCGTATTGGGAATCTTCCACAAACTGATGCTCATTATACTCAAACAGCTGAATCTTAACATTTTCAACATGCTTTATGCCGGTATAAACGGGTTTTAAGGGATTGCCCTTTTTGCGATCTAGGAATTTTGTTGGCATGACATTGATTTTTAACGACTTAATAGAACTACAAGCAAACTTTGCCCAATATTTTATCCACCTTTTCCAAATGAGCATCCGTAAAATCGAGGTGCGTTACAAATCGAACTAAGTGCTTTCCAAATGGCACACACCTAAGTCCATGCTGTGCAAGGGTTGCAACAAAATCGGTTGCTAAGATGGTTGTTGGCAGCTCAAAAATAACAATATTTGTCTCAATGGGGTAGATATTTTTAACATACGATTGAATTTTCAACATTTCGCCCAACTGTTTTGCTCGGTAGTGATCCTCTTTTAAACGCTCCACGTTATTGTCGAGCGCAAATAGGGCTGCTGCGGCTAAAAATCCTGCTTGCCGCCAACCGCCACCCATTGCTTTCCTAAACCGTTTTGCCTTATCAATAAAGGGATCTGTTCCCAAAAGCAACGATCCCACAGGACAACCAAGCCCTTTGGACATGCAAATAGAAATGGAGTCGAACACACGACCGTAATCCGCTGGAGTCTCCTTGGTTTCAACAAGCGCGTTAAAAAGGCGTGCTCCGTCGAGATGCAAAATCAAATTATTCTGATTGCACGCTTCTCTAATTTTCACAATTTCCCTGAAATCGTAGATGCTCCCACCTCCTTTATTCATCGTATTTTCGATCCCAACCATTCTACTAATGGGCTTTTGAATATCGTTTAGATCGTTTATTGAATCGGCAATTTGATTGGCCTTAATGCGTCCCCGTTCGCTCGGAAG
>JAQVXQ010000230.1 GCA_028709085.1 Salinivirgaceae bacterium
TCGGGCTATTTTTTCATACTTCCCTTTTGTTTTCCATCTTTTTAATCTCTTTACATATCCTTGTCCAAACGTATTTGTTGAGGCGATACTTAATATGAATACATATATAAATACTTGTTTCATAGTGTTTTACGTTTCTTGTGAGAAGTAACTGTTTGTTTTCTATTGTTCTGTAGAACTAACAAATATATAAATATTTATAAGGATTCCATCTAATTTAAAATAAAGAGATTTCCGATATTTTATATTCACCACATAAGCATTGGCGAGTCTTTACCATATAAGTTCGGTGATTCATTGAGAATAGCTATCTTTGCTTTGTTGACAACTTGTCTCATTGTTTTAATCATGCGAAAGCAATACAATGGGCAATGTGTTGACAATGAGGAGTTTGTGTCTTAATTCCGCATGGTGTTTAATATGCACTGGAATTTGAACCATTTAGTTAATATCTTGTTTACATAAATTGCGCACGATGCAGTTATTTTTTAATTTATTTTAACGTACCATGTTCCTTAAATCACCCCTATTTCTAGTTTTTTTAATCTCTGTTTTTTTAACAAAAGGGCTCTATTCCCAAGACATTGCTCGAATAATAAAGGATGTTAGCTATTTAGCATCGGATACTACTCAGGGTCGATTCCCGGGAACGGTAGGCGATAGTTTGGCAGCGTATTATATTGCAAATAGTTTTAAAAACGACAAGGTTGACTCCTTTGATTTTGGATATTTTCAAGAATTTGAACTGCAAACCGGAATTGAAATTACGGCACATAATTCTCTTTCCATTGGATCAACGTCAGCATCTTTATTTGTCGATTTTACACCAATGTCAATTTCCGCCGATGGGGAATTCTCGTCCGGAGTATTTGAAATTATAAAAGATTCGTTAACGGATGGTGCAATATCCTTAAAGGCTAAAGGCAAGTGGATTTTGGTTGACTTGAATGATACTGAAATCACCATTCGCGAAATCATGAGAGGAGCCACGAATGCTTCAAGAAATGAATCTCTTGGAATAATTTTCAAGGTCGAATCATCCGATCAATTTGAAACTTTTAGCCTTGAACAGATACAAGATTCCAATGAATTTCGCACCAAAAGTAGAGTAATTCATTCTCGAAACTCTTTTAGAACAGACATTCCCGTCTTATATGTTACCAACGACTTTTTCGATACTGCCATCGCCAATTCTGACTCCTTGTTAATTACTGCTAAATTGGAGATTAAATCGGTAAAGAGAAATACCCAAAATGTGATTGGAGTAGTGAAAGGAGATGATTCCCCGGACAAATACCTCATTATTGGAGCACATCACGATCATCTGGGTTTTGGAGGCAAGGATTCAGGCTCCCGAATGCCCGACTCGGTTGCCATACACTTTGGGGCTGACGATAATGCTTCAGGTACATCAACCGTCTTATCCCTTGCTTCCATAATCTCTAAAAAACCATTGAGTGTTTCTGTTATATTTGTCGCCTTTGGAGCAGAGGAGATGGGGCTAATTGGCTCACAACATATGGTTGCAAATTTGCCAATAGCAAAAGATAGTATCATAGCCATGATCAATTATGATATGGTTGGACGAATGGAGGAGCAAATTTTAAACATTGGAGGTGTAAAAACCGCCATCGACTTTGAATCCATTTTGGCTGCCATTCAAACCAATATGGACATTCGAACATCTTCATTTGGATCCGGGCCTTCGGATCATTCTTCATTTAATTCTGAGGAAATACCAGTCCTTTATTTCCATACCGGAATACACACCGATTATCATACTCCAAATGATAATATTTCAAAAATCAATTTTGAAGGAATCGTTCAAGTCATTCAGTATTCCATGAAATTGATGAACGCTTTAACCTCCAGTAAGGTGAATTTGGCGTATCAGCAAACCGAATCGCCATCTCCAAAGGGATCCATGGCATCATTAAACGTTACTTTGGGGATTATTCCCGATGTAACTGGCGGAAACAACAACGGATTAACAGTCCAAGGTGTTAACCCAAACGGAATAGCTAAACGAGCCAATATGATTAAGGGCGATAGAATAGTGAATATCGATGGCACAACAATTCGTAATATATATGAATATATGGAAAAACTACAGACCATAAAGCCCCGTCAAGTAGTACATATTACAATTGTTCGTGATGGTAAAGAGCGTGTGAAATTAGTTCAATTTTAAAATATTACAGAATTTGAAGTTATGAAAAAGACATTAATTTGGATCATTGCAGTAGTTGTAACCATAGGAATTGCCCTATATCAGAAAATGACAGGGCCAACCTATCCTTTGAAAGTGGAATACCAGGAACAAGTAATAAAGTTTATTAGATCAGGAACAACAGGTCAACCCACACCGATTACAATAAAAGGACATTCAAATTATAATAGCGCAAATGTTATATGGCGTTATTATCCTGGAGACTACTCTTTTGATACATTATCCATGGAATATAATGGTGAGTATTGGGCAGCTCAACTACCATCGCAGCCCCCAGCAGGAAAATTGGCTTACTATGTTGAGTTAATGAATGAGGAGGGGGATATTGTTTTTTCAACTAAAGACAATCCAGTTATTATACGGTATAAAGGCGAGGTGTCAGCATGGGCATTAATACCACATATAATATTTATGTTTGCGGCAAGCCTTTTAAGCATCGCAACTTTATTTAGGATTATTCTAAACCAGGGAAGTTACAAACTTACTGCACTACTAACCCTTATTTCATTGGCTCTGGGAGGCTTAGTTTTTGGCCCAATTGTTCAGAATTATGCTTTTGGTCATTATTGGACGGGTTTTCCATTTGGATACGACTTAACCGATAATAAAACACTATTGGTTTTTATAATCTGGGCAATAGCACTCTTTGCAAATCGTAAAAAGGAGAATAAAGTTTGGATTGTTTTTGCAATCGTATCCATGATAATCATTAACAGTATTCCTCATTCTACCATGGGAAGCGAGTTAAATAGAGAAACAGGAAGTGTTGAAACCGCCGAATAACCATTTTTGTAGATTCCGAGAAATGAGTAATATGAAATTCTGAGTTGGAAAATTCTTAATGTTACAAGTCAAACCTAAATAGTGTTCTGTACTCTATGCTTGTAAAATAGGCCAACGTCTAAATAACGTTGGCCTGTTTAATGCTCTTTTTGCACAAATTGTCATTTCATCTCAGAACGATTTTCGACTCAACAATTCAATCCCTATTTCTTTAAACAACCCTCTCTTTAACGATTTTATCATCGCATTTTTAAAAAGAATACGTTAAAAACTACAATTTAGTAGTTCCATCTTGCCCTCATTAAAAGAGAAACCGTTAAAATACATTGGTTAGCATTCGTTTTTTGATGGTGTTTATAACTAATTGACTTTATATCAGTAAAAAAAAGACAGAAGTTTTGTAATTAATAAAAAAGTTTCTACTTTTGCAGTCCGATTTATCAGGGTAATAATATCTTATAAAAACGAAAGTATGCCAACAATACAACAATTAGT
>JAQVXQ010000231.1 GCA_028709085.1 Salinivirgaceae bacterium
CGCTCTTCCGATCTAGATCTTGCTGCTCCAGGACACCAAATATACTCAACCGCATTTGGTGGCGGATATTCCTTTAGTTCTGGAACATCGAACGCAGCCCCAATTGCCGCCGGGGCAGCCGCAATAATCGCTTCTTTGCGCCCTCATTTAACGCCGATTCAAATTGCATCGCAATTAAAAACAACTGCATATTGGATCGACACGTTGCCGGCAAATCAACCCTATCAAAACAAACTTGGAGCAGGGCGAGTGGATTTACATTCCGCCATTGCCGACACAAACCGTTTTTATCCAACAATTGCCCAAAACATTATTGAACCCAACGAAGCTATACCTGGGGAGTCCTATATGTGCAAAGGAGAAATACAAAATGTACTCTCCACAACATCGGCTGTTACCGTTTCAATAGCGCCTATGTCGGAATTTGTCTCCATAACCAATAGTATGTTTACCGTCAACAACTGGAAAACAAACCAAGCAATCCAGTTATCGGATCAAAATATCAGACTCTCTTTTGCCGATAATATACCCCTTGATACCGTAGTTCCCATAAAATTCGGTTTCACCTATGGCAATAAAACACTTTATATAATACGCACCATCCGAATTAAAAAATCATGGGTCGATCTCAACTCCTTTGATCTAAAAATGACATTGGCTTCCAATGGTAAGCCGGCATATCAAACGCTTTCGCCCATAGTTGGCAACGGTTTTCGAACCAATTCATCGGGACCCCTTTTATGGGAATGTGGTCTGGTTATTGGAAATGCAGCCAATAAAATAGTAAGCGCAATTGGCGAATACAACGATTTTGTGGCAAGCGAACCGGCAACCATCATAACAGACAATAACTCCGAAAAAGCGTTTGCCAAGTTCAACGACTCACACTCGGTATATTCCTTAGGATTAGACTATTCCGTAGAAGCGTCCTCCGGAAATCAATATCCACTGTCGGCAGCAATAGTGTACAAAATAACCCTGAAAAACAGGTCAAACAACCCAATAAATGATCTACGAATCGGCATGTTTGCCAACTGGATTGTTCCCACCGACGGTATAATCACTACAAATCAAGATCTCCATTTAGTGAGCACTTCAAGCGTCGGACAATATCCTTTTGCACACGGAATTGCTATTTTAAGCCCGGTGGCAAGTATAAATAATTATTCATTCGACACGGGGAGCATGCCCGAAGGGATTAACATCAACGATAATTTTACCCGTGACGAGTTATGGCAAGCCATGATTAATTCTCGGGAAATGACTGAACCACTGGATGTTTCTACTCCCGCCCATTTGTTAAGCACTGGCGATATTAACCTAGAACCCAACGAAGAGAAATCCATAACGTTCGCGTTCTTAACCGACACACACATAGATCAACTTGAAAACCATGTGCTTAGTTTACGCAATGTTGTTACTATGGAAAATGTAGAAGTGGTTAATGAATCCGTTTTCCCAAATCCTGCCGTCAATCAAATACGAATTGAGAGCGAAAACAGTTCCGGGACAATCTATTCGATATCAGGAGTGCCCATGTTCCATTGGGAAAACGAATCGGTGCTTAATCTTGACATTTCCAGTTGGGATACCGGAATATATACCATTCATTTTTCCCATAAAAAGAGTGTGAGGTCTGCGCGTTTTGTGGTTATTAGATAAAATGATTATCCATCTTTGTATCCAAACGAAATTTGATTTTCTTCACACCTTTTAAGGTCGGGGTAAATGAGAAAATCAATTGCTCCCTATTGGATTGGGGTCAAACTATTGATTTACTGATCAGTGAGGAATCATTTAGGCGCAAAAACTGAATCTATATTAACCAAAAAGTACGCGACTTTGAGCGAGTCGCGTACAATTATTTAAGCGCTTTCATTCAATTGACTTATCCGCTATGATTTGTCAATAGATGCAAAGATAGAACGATTTCTTTACATTTCGAATAAACTACCCTAAAAAATTTAATTTTTATGATGATCGCATTTTATTTGCTGATAACGATTGCCTCCACACGTCGGTTGAGTTTCCGGGCTTCTTCGGTTGTTTCGTTCACTAATGGTTGGAATGGGCCCTCGGCGGAGTGCTCCACATTCGAATATCCATTCGCCATAAGGTGTTTCATAACCGCTTTTGCGCGCTCCTCGGCAATTTTCACATTATCGATTCCTTCAATATCGTCGCAATGACCCACGATTTGAATCCGTATATCCGGATTTGTAGCAAGCACCTCCAACATACGCGACAGTTCAACCTTAGCCTCCTCGTTTAACGTGGCATCGTTGCGTTCAAAAGTAACGTTACGTAGTGCAAGTTTACTTCCTACAGTGATCGGGGTAAGCGAAATATCCCGATTTATATTCATAAATGTGGACAACTGATCACCCACTAACTTTTCGGAATAGAACCAATAATCATCGGAAGTAACATCGAGGCGATAATCTGGACCGGAAATAAACGAAATATAGAACGCTCCCGTTCTACCATCGGTAACGGTTTCTGAAACCACATTTCCGGTTGATTCGTCAACAATTTTCACCACCGCTTTTATAGCAGCGAATGTGGTACCATCCTTAACACTTCCGCCAAGATTGGTTCTTTTTACCACTTGCACTTGTTGACTTTGAGAATCAAAATTGAGCTGTTGTGCAAAATTAATACGGCGTTGCTTTTCAGTAAATATATAGGTTAGCTCAAACTGCTTATATCCATTCAGTTGCACCTCAAAACTATTTTGCTCTAATTCGAAATGTTCGCGGAAAATATTATTGATACTCACCGTATATTTCTCAACGTTAGGCACATAGATTACAAACTTCCCACTTTTGTCCGTCAAGGTAGAGAACATTTTCCCTTTGGTGTCAGTAGCTGTTACCTTTATATTGGATATGTCTATATTACCAAGGTTCGACAACTTACTCCGATTCATCATCACCTGACCAAAGATTTTATTCTTCTCCTGGAACGGAATATCAATGGTTTGCGACTTATCTAAATGAAACCGCAGATTGGAATTATCCGTTACAAAATTGCCCGAAGTTTTTCCCATTGGAGTAAACTTAATATTATAGAACCCATTTACAATATTCCGATATTGAACCATTCCGTTCATATCCGACAAGAACTCCATGGCATAAAACTCTCCTCGACGATCTGTACCCATTAAGGAATCGGACATTTCATAATCTTTATCAATGGAAACCAATACATTTTCCACACCCGGCTCCTCTTTTTCTCGAATTCCATTTCCATTCAAATCCTTAAAGAAGAAAACCGTTAGATCCAAATATTTAAAACGGGGTTGTCTAAAACCAAACTCTTTCCGAATTCGAAATTCAAAATACATATTGCTATACTTGTATTTATCTTCGGTAAGCTTGTCCGTAGTTGCTTGATACCCGATAGTGTTTGTAAAAAAGAGAGTCCAACCATATCCAGGTCTAGCAACCAACTCATTCCCCACACTTAGGCGGTTCATTCGAGCCCCAATATCATAAATA
>JAQVXQ010000232.1 GCA_028709085.1 Salinivirgaceae bacterium
TAGGAAATATTTGGATTGGAACGGATGGTGGAGGCCTCATAAAATATGGCGGAGATCAATTCTTTCATTATTTTAGAGACGATAATCCCAGTTATGAGTCAGTAATGAGTATTTCGCAAGATAACAATAAAAACTATTGGTTTGGAACCTTTGGAGCAGGCATTACCATTCTTGATGAAAGTGGCGAATCATCCCCATTTGCAAACAATGCAGCATTGCCTTCTCAGGTTATTTATGGCATCGAGCACCTATCTGATGGGCGCAAGATTATTGCTAGCAAATTAGCTAATTTGGTTGAGATCACGGCCAAAGGCAATCATGTAAAACCATTCAAAACTCCAGAAGGGGAATTGATATTTGGAGCTGTAGTACTTAGGAATGAAAATGATCGATTGTGGGTAGGAACGATTGATGATGGACTTTATATTATCAATGACAATAAGTCTTTACACTTATTAAAAGAGTTGCCTTCGAGCAATATAAAAGCGATTTATGTGGCACACAATGAACATGTGTGGATTGGAACAGAAGATGCCGGATGTTTCTCTATTTCGTTAAGCCAAATAAATTCGTATTTCGAGCATCGTATATCAAAGGATGAAATTATTATCAATCCAATTTCATTACTCAACAATATGATGGTTTTCGGTATTACCATGGATAAAAATTCGAATTTATGGATCGGAACCTTTGGGTCCGGATTGTATTGTATTAAACCCAATAATGATATTGAAAACTACTCTGTGAAAAATGGAATGCTGTCGAATAATGTGTATAGTATATATAGTGACGATAACAACGTTGTATGGGTTGGTACCGACCGAGGAATACATCAATTAACATATCACCAATTAATTAATGATGCCATCATTAAATCCTATGGTGTGAATGAAGGATTTGTAGGGTTAGAATGTAATTTTGATGCTCTTTTTATTGATCACAAAAAACAATTGTGGATCGGAAATACAAGCGGAGTCTCTGTATTTAATCCAAATAGTGAACCTACGCCCATATATAAAGTACAGCTGCATTTTACGGATATCTTTTTGCAAGGGAATGAATCGCGATTTTGTTATCCTGCAAGTCGTGCAAAAGAGAGAATAGTTATCCCCTACAGTGAAAACAGCGTCACTTTTGGATTTGCAGCCATTGATTTGAACTCTTCAACGGATATTATGTACTCATATATGTTGGAGAATTTTGATGCTGACTGGCAAACGCCTACTAAAATAAGACATGCTAGATATTCATTTGTTCCCGCCGGAGAATATATTTTCAAAGTAAAAACAGTCAGTAAAAGTGGAGTCGTAGCATCGTCACAAATCGAAATATCAATTGCTGTAGAGTCCCCCTTTTGGCAAACAACATGGTTTTATTTTTTAATGGTTGCTTCTGTATTACTATTGATTTATCTCTATTTTCGGTTTCGACAAATAGCGCTGGTTCGTCGTAATAAACTGTTGAAAGAGTTGGTTGGAAGTAGGACGGTAGAGTTGCAAATTGAAACAATGCGCGTACAACAACAAGGAGAGGAGCTTAGAGCCCAAGCTGAAAATTTATCCGCAATTAATGATCAACTTCAGAAATTGTCGATTGTTGCCAGTAAAACCGACAATGCAGTATTAATAGCCAACGAGAAATTTGAGTGCGAGTGGGTCAATGAAGGATTTGTTAAAATGTATGGCTACGACTTGGAGCAGTTTATTTTGCAACGGGGATTAACTATTCAAGAATCGAGCGCCTCTAAGAAAATCGATTTTGTAATTCAGGAAGCTCTTGAGAATAAAAAATCAGTGGTTTATAGTTCGCGAACGGTAACCGGTGAAGGTAAAGAGTTGTGGGTGCAATCAACATTAACCCCAATATATGACGATAACCAGGAGTTGTCTATGGTTGTGGTAATTGACGTTGATATTACACACATTAAACAAATTAACAATGAACTTAGGAAGCTTTCGTTGGTGGCATCCAAGACGGACAATTCGGTCATTATAATGAATGAACATGGTGAAATTGAGTGGGTTAATGAAGGATTTCATCGGATGTATGACCTCTCTTTAGAGGATTTTAAAAACTTATATGGAACCACAATTTTTGAATTGCATCACGATGTTCGCAGTTTGAAGAAAATTCAGGAGTTGTATGAGACGAATCAAACACAGTCGTTTATATCAAAGTTTACGAATTCGAATGGTTTCTATAAGTGGATTCAAACCGTATTGACTCCAATAATTTCGCCAGGGCAGATTTATGAGCAATTAATTGCGGTAGAGACAGATATTACACGGATAAAGGAAGCTGAAGAGCAGTTGATTGTTGAGAAAGAGAAATCGGATAAATTGCTGAAAAATATTTTACCGGAAGAGACCGCTGAAGAACTGAAGAGCAAAGGGTACGCAACCCCCCGTTATTATAAGTCAGTCTCTGTTTTGTTCGCTGATATAAAAAGTTTTTCTTCGTATAGTCAAGATTTAGCTCCACAAGAACTGCTCAATAGTTTGAACGATTATTTTAATGTGTTTGACGAAATTGTGAAACGTAATTTTGTGGAGAAAATAAAAACCATTGGCGATTCATATATGTGTGCTGGCGGACTTCCCATTCCAAATCGTTCCCACACATTTAATGTGATTCTTGTGGGATTGCAAATTCAGCAAAGCTCGAAATTGATTAATGAAAAACGAAGAATAGAGGGGAAAATAGCATGGGAGTTTCGGGTAGGTATTCATACGGGCGAAATTATTTCAGGAGTTATTGGGAAACAAAAATTTGCTTATGACATTTGGGGCGACACCGTAAATATTGCCTCTCGTTTGGAAGGCTCGTGCGAAACAGGGAAAGTAAATATTTCAGGGGTAACCTACGAAGCGGTAAAGAATTATTTCGATTGTGAACATCGAGGGAAAATCGATATCAAAAACCGCGGAAACATTGACATGTATTTTGTTAATGGAATAAAAGCAGAATTCTCAGTAAATGGTGATGGCTTTACCCCCAACGAACGATTTAAACTGTTTTTAGCAGAGTTGTAAAAGAACACTAACGTTATTTCAATGCTTCAATAACTTTTGTAACGTCAATAACCTTTAAAACTCTAGCTTTCCAGTGGTTTGTCCATGTTACATTATTGTTGTCAATAATTACGCCTTTTGATGCTGCATGGATAATCCCCATTATTTCACCATTTTCAGCTTTATAGACAATGCCTGTATGATTTACTTTGGTGCTATTGGGATTCCCAAAAAAGATTAAATCTCCCGGTTTAGCGTCCCGTTGTTTTATCTCCTTTGATAAATTAGATTGTATCGTTGAGTTGTGTGGCATTTTTACGCCAGCAACGTTGTTCAGAACATATGACGTAAATCCACTACAGTCAAATGATTCAGGTCCCTGAGCTGCGTATTTATAAGGCTTGCCTTCGTGCTTGGTGGCCTCTGCAATAATTGCATTCCTTACTTTGTTGTTTGATCTTGAAATGCTTTTTTCGGGAAG
>JAQVXQ010000079.1 GCA_028709085.1 Salinivirgaceae bacterium
GGCGTAAAAGTAACCGGAATTTGTCCTGGATTGGTAGAAACTGAGTTTTCGCTGGTTCGATTCAAAGGTGCCGAAGAACGAGCAAAAGTCGTTTATGATGGGTTTGATCCATTAACTCCGGACGACATTGCGGATACCATTTGGTTTGTTCTTTCGAGACCGAAACATGTGTGTATCAACGACATCGTTATTACTCCCACAGCACAAGCCAACTCAACAAATGTATTCCGAAAATAGAACTTTACAGGTTTCCAATTTACATTTCAAAAAGAATGAATAACAGCTTGAATTCCAAACATATCGTTTTATTGTTAATTGGAAGCCTGATTGTTTTTTCGTGCAGCAATAGTAAAAATGATCACCATCGGATATTTACTTACAACGAATCGAAAGGCATTCCGACACTCGATCCAGCGTTTGCACGCAATCAAACCATAATTTGGCCTGCATCGAACCTATTTAATGGTTTAGTTCAAACCGACACACTGCTCAATGTAATACCCTGTATTGCAAAGAATTGGAACCTCGATGCGGATAAAAAAACCTATACATTCACGCTAAGCAACAATGTCTATTTCCACGCCCATTCTGCCTTTGGCGACAAAAAAACCAGAGCTGTTGTTGCACAAGATTTTGTGTATAGTTTTAATCGGTTAACCAATCCAACAACAGGAAGTCCGGGTGCTTGGGTTTTTAATATAGTTGACACTTTATTTGGCGATGGCGGATTTAAAGCACTAAATGACAGCTCGTTGCAAATACGACTTAATAAACCTTTTGTGCCATTTTTAGGGATGTTAACCATGACATATTGCTCCGTTGTTCCTCAAGAAGTTGTTGAATTATTGGGACATAAATTTGGGCAAAATCCCATTGGAACAGGCCCTTTTAAATTTCACATGTGGGATTTAAACGACCGTTTAATTTTCTTGAAGAATCCCCATTATTTCGAATCAGACAGTATGGGCAATCCCCTGCCCTATCTCGATGCTGTACATATCTCATTTATAGCGGATAAACAATCAGAATTTATGGAGTTTATGTTGGGAAACATCGATTTTATTAGCGGTATTCACGCAACAAATAAGGACGAACTTTTAACCCGTGCAGGAAAATTAAGGGAGAGACACCATAAAACGTTTTACATGCAAACTGCGCCCTATTTAAACTCCGAATATTTGGGATTTATAATGAACGAGAATCATCCCGATTATGTGGAACTCAAAGTAAGACAAGCTCTGAACTACGCTTTTAGTCGCGAACGTATGATTGCCTATCTTCGGAACAATTTAGCCGTACCTGCAACCGCAACATTAACACCACCAATGCTCTATCCAAAGGGAACAAAGCACCCGCAAGGCTTTACTTTTGACCAAAGTAAAGCCCGTGAATTGCTAAAAGAGGCCGGATACGAAGGTGGAAAAGGCTTAAAACCCATTACGTTAACCACCACGCCCGACTATCTGGATATTGGTGAATATATCCAACACGAGGCGTTGCAAATTGGGATACAAATAGAGATTGAAACAGCCACCGGCGCAGCTTTTCGACAAAAAGTGGCCAACGGCGAATTAGCTTTTTTTAGAGCTTCATGGATTGCTGATTATCCCCATGCAGAGAATTATTTGCTGCTTTTTAGCACTGAAAATAAAAGCCCCGCAGGACCAAATTACACCCAGTTTTCAAATCCAAAATTCGATGCTCTTTACTATAAAATAGCCCAAGACGACGACGCTAAAATGTTAATCCCAATGGCCGACAGCATTGTTATCTCCGAAACACCGGTAATTCCTCTTTTTTACGATGTTGTTGTACGATTTGTAAACAATAAAATTACAAATTTTGATGTTAATGCACTAAACAATATCAACTTAAAACACGTTAGAAAGAGTGCTATACAAGATTAGAAAACTAAGCTCACTTGTCGGATATTTTTTTCATCTTTGCAACTTCAACCTTAAAATCACAGATTATGATTCAACGAATCCAAACCATTTTTTTACTTATAGCCCTAATACTTGGGGTTGTTTTGTGTTTTATTCCTGCAGCAACCATATCACTTGTCTCAACAGAGATGACATTAACCATATTTGGATTAAATACCGCTCCACAATGGTATCTTATCCTTTTATATTCTCCAGGATTACTCATTATTGCAGTTCAAATTTTCATGTTCAAGAATCGAATCAAGCAAATTAAAATGGGTCGTATGGGAATTTTAATATGGTTTCTGTGGGTTGGTTTATTTTCCTTGATCACTTGGTTTGTGTTTTTAGAAAACATCCAATATCAAAACATCAACTTTGAATATGGAGCCATTTTTCCTTTAGTAATTGTTTTCTTGATCCGAATGGCAAACCGAGCCATTAAAAAAGATGAAAATTTAGTACGATCCATCGATCGAATACGTTAATAAACTACACAAAACGATTTTAAAACAATGTTATATGTATAAAACACCAATGAAACAGACCGTAATTTTATTATTTTTAACCGTTGCTCTATTAACCGGATGCAATAGCGAAAAAGAGAAGGAAGCTCTTGCTGTAATTGATCGAAAAATCGAAATAATAGATTCAATAATTCAAGAATACCATAAGTTACCCATCGACAGTTTAGGACATGTTTACAAAACTAAACTTAATCCAACAACCATATTTATAAAGAATAATTTGATCTCCAGTGTTAAAATTAAACAGTCGGACATTATTATAATATCTGACTTTACAGATTATGTAAAAGGGTTGAAAAAAATTATGCCGTTAGCCAAACAGACCGCCACGAGACTCTTTGAATTAGAACATCAGTACAAAACATTAAGAACCGACATTTCAAAACGATTAATTCCAAACGATAGCATCGATTATTATATTAATCTAGAGAATGAAAGCTACGAATTTATTAGAATGGATGTCAATAAAGTACTATCACTAAAGAATATTGGCAAGGAAAATCTTGAAAGGGAGTTAAAAACGGACTCAATTTTAAATATACTTTTCCCTCAAGCAGACAGTTTATAACATCTTAATTATGAAAAGATTCCACTCCATTCTCATAACTTTTTGCGCAATTACTATGTTTACAACAAACAGTTATGCTCAAACTGATTTTAATGTGGGAATGGAATATTACCGTAATAAAGAATATGCCAAGGCAGCCGCCACATTTAAGCTATTGGTTCAGCAACGTCCTTCTGAAACCTATTTGATTTATTATATAAACTCGTTGCTGGAACAAAAAGAGTACGATGAAGCTACAGATGCGATAAAAACCTATGGACGAAAACTTCTTAACAATCCATCGTTTAAAGTCCAAATAGGCCAGTTTTACAAAATTATGGGAAACGATCGGGAAGCAGACAAGCTGTTTCGCGATGCAATATCAAAGGGCACTAATGACCGAAATAGTGCCATTTCGGTAGCAAATAGATTCATTAGTCAACGTCAATTTGAAATGGCCGAACGTGTTTATATCGAAGCATCAAAGAAAATTAAAGGAGCATCGTTCGATCAGGAGTTAGCCAATATATATTATTATATGCGGAACTATCCGGCAATGGTCAATATCTATCTCAACCTACTTGCCCAAAGCGAGGCTTTCCTTCAAATGGTGCAAAACCGTTTATATTCAGCTATATACAGCGATACCGATAAATCGTTAATAAAAGTACTAGAGGATCAACTCCTTTTTAAAATTCAGGATTATCCCGAAGCGTCGGTTTTTAACGAACTCTTAATATGGGTCTATTTACAACAAAACAACTTTAGCCAGGCATTTATTCAAGCACGTGCTCTTGACTTGAGAAATAACGAACAAGGACAACGTATTTTGCCCCTTGCACAAAATGCAGCAAAAGAGAATGATTTTGAAACAGCCTTAAAAGCATATAATTACCTCACTGAACTGGGTGAAAACTCAACGCTGTTTATGGTCGCCTTTCGTGAGAAACTCGATCTTCTCTACTCAAAACTAAAGCTCGGAATTGACTTTTCACCCGAAGTTATAGAAGAAACCATTAGCACTTACAATCAGGCCATCGAGAAATATGGGTATAAGGTGGAGATGTTGCAAACAATTTTAAACTACATTGAACTTCTAACTTACTACAGCAACAAACCAGACGAAGCATTGGTCATAATTGATAAAGCAGCTGCAATTAGAGGAGTCAATAAATTCGATTTGGCTAAAATTGAACTTCTAAGAGCCGATGTAATGATCTTTGAAGATAAAATTTGGGACGCTGCCCTTATTTATGCGAAAATTGAACGACAAAATAGCGAAAACCCTGTGGGATTTGAAGCTAAGTACCGAAAAGCATATATGGCATTCTACCAACACGAATTTGAGTGGGCAAAATCACAGTTGGATGTACTCAAGGGAGCCACGTCAAAAGCAATCTCAAACAACGCAATTGAGGTCTCTATTTTACTTTATGAAGGATGGTCGGAGGACGATTCCACCCAATTGCCACTAAGATTATACGCAACCGCTCTGCAACAAACGGCGCAAAGAAAATACGAAAGTGCATTTAAAACCATCGACTCGCTTATTGCCACAGAACACTCCTACTTATCGGTTGAAGCACTGAACTTAAAAGCAAAAATTCTAATATCCACTTCAAAATTCCAAGAAGCAGCCACAACATACGAACAAGTTCGTACCAAATTTTCAAGCGAAACAAATATTGATCGATCAACGTTTCAGCTCGGGAAACTATATCTTAACCACCTTTACGATAACAAAAAAGCAATAGAGACATTGACTCAATTGTTAAAATATAATCCATCAAGTATCTATTGTATCGAAGCGCGGCGAATGATTCAGAAAGCCCGACAACAAGCTATACCATAGCGTTATAACGCATTCAATATTGTAGAATTGAATTGTAAAAATCGAATAATTATCTCTTTTTTTCAAGGATATCGCCCCTAAAGTCAAACTAATGAAAACAGTTATCCTATTTCGTCACGGGAACGCCGAAAATACCGATTATGAGACTTGCGATTTTGATCGGAATCTAACCAATCGTGGCAAAGATGATTCGCTAATGATGGCGCAAGAACTCCGCAAACGAAATACCATTCCCCAATTTATTATTCACAGTGGAGCCAATCGGGCTGCACAAACTGCGGAAATTATTCGTGCCGAGTTAAATGTAGAGCATCCATGTCGAATAATTCCATGGCTTTATACAAGCTACACCACCAGTGAATTGACCGAAGTTATAAATACCATGAATAAAGAACTGGATTGTATTTTAATTGTGGGACACAATCCAAGCATTACCGATTCTGCCATCCGATTATGTCGCGATTTCCGAGTCAGTTTCCCAACAGCTGGAAATATTACAATTGCTTTTGAAGGCAATTCATGGATGAATGTTGAACCATCTAAAGGAAATCTCGTTGCATTCGATTATCCCAAACGTCAAAAATAAAACCCTTACCATGCTCGAACCAATCACGCTTTCACAACTTTCCGATCAAATTAAAAATACAATTGCAGACACGTTTCCGTTTGCCACACCAGTGGTTGCTGAAATTAGTGAGATGAACATCAATCGAAACCGACACTGCTACATTGAACTTATTGAACAGGTTGATAATAAGATTGTTGCGCGATTACGGGGAATTATTTATGCCAATCGGTTGCCAATGCTCCAATCCTATTTTTCGTCGGTTACGGGGCATGAATTGGAAGTTGGCTTAAAAGTTTTGATCATGGTTCGGTTGTCGTTTCATCCGCTATACGGTCTTAGCGTGGAGATTAACGATATTGATCCAAAATATACGCTGGGCGATTTAGAACAACAACGCAGAATGATTCTCGAAAGACTCACCAACGAAGGAGTTATTGGGATGAATCGCTCATTGGAATTGCCCCATAAAATAAAGAAAATTGCAATTATATCGTCCGCTACCGCAGCGGGATATGGCGATTTTATTAAGCATTTGAATACCAACAATCATGGATTTCAATTCCAAACCGATCTCTACGAAGCATACATGCAAGGGGCACAAACCGTTTCCTCATTTGAAACAGCCATTAACAATATCTTCAATTCAAATATCGAGTACGACGTAATTGTTATTATACGCGGTGGCGGGTCAAAAGCAGAACTTGCCGTTTTCGACAACTACGAAATGGCTTATCTTATAACCCAATTACCCATTCCTGTTTTAACAGGAATAGGGCACGAACGCGACTCTTCAGTAATTGATCATGTTGCTAATCTATACTTTAAAACACCCACCGCTGTTGCCGATTTTATAGTGCAATTCAATAATAATGCATTCGATAAACTTGAACAACTTCAAAACAGATTAGAACAGAGTTGTCTGAAAATATTCAAAAAAGAACAGGAACGATTACTGAATCTCGATGCGGAACTAAAGACAGCAATCTATGGCCACATCAACCAACAGCAAAGTCAATTAGTGCAATTAGAAAACCGATTATCGCATGCATCCTCAAACTTTTCGCATCGACAGCTATTGGAAATCAATCAACTAAAAAATCAATTGCAACATAAAACCGAACTCTTTTTCTCAAAACAATACCATCGTTTAGAAAGAAAAAAAGAAACACTCCAACATCAGGCAACGTCGCAAATTAGAAAAAAGGAACAAACCCTAGCCCTCTACGAACACAAAATAAAGCTGTCCGACCCACAACACATATTAAACCTCGGTTATGCAATCGTTACCCTTCACAATAAAAAAATAATTAGTAGTGAAATGCTTCAAAAAAACGATCCTGTAAAAGTATTTCTAAAAAGCGGGAAATTTGAAGCCAACGTTACAGAAATCGATTAAAAAGAGCACGATTATACTCCACAGTAGAAATAACGTTCAATTCTACAATTGTACCTTCACGAAACACTTTCAAAATTCAAAAATATTTGCTATTTTCGCAAGTTGCAAAAATCATAAAAACTTTTAAAAAAAACCACAATGAAACGACTCTTTTACTTAGGTATTTTGACTGCCCTAGTGGCACTATATTCATGTAATAACGATCGAAAAGTACATGAGAAAGGATTTGAATATATTATTCACAAACAAGATAATTATGGGCTTGTCCCACGCGTAGGCGATATATTGATTTTAGATCTCAAAATTACTGCACCCAACGATTCCGTCCTCGAATCAGCAAACAGCATACCTATGCAGTTGCAGAAACCAAGTCATGAAGGAGGCTCTATCGAAGATGCATTAATCTTTATGCACCGTGGTGATTCCATGACGTTCTTTATTAATGCCATCAACTTTTATTCGTATTCCAAAAAAGAACCTGCTCCCATGCACTTCTCGGAAAACGAAATCCTTCGTTTTGATATCGTAATGCGCGACATTATGAGTATGAAGAAATTTGAAGAAGTTCGACGTACAAACCGAAGCTCCGGATTTCTTGAAGAGCGTGTTTTTGTCGATCAATACTTAAATAAAGTTTCCAAAAATCGCACAGAAATAGACAGCATGCTCTATTATATTCCAGAGCTTGTAGGCACAGGCGCAAAAATTAAAGAGGGCGACATCGTAGCTTTCCACTATTTATCCTATTTCCTCGATGGTAAAATGTTTAGCAATACCTACAAAAACAACACTCCTTTTATTATTACTGTGGGCGACAATTCAATTATTGAGGGGCTAACAAAAGGAATTATTGGATTGCAAGAAGGAAGCAAAGGCAGAATTGTTATTCCCTCCTACCTTGCCTATGGCACTGAAGGAATAAAAGATATGGTTCCCCCATTTTCAACCCTGGTTTTTGATGTTGAAATCATCTCTGTTAAACAGAAAAAATAACCCAACTATGATAAAAAAGACCCCTTATATTCATTTCAAATGGCTATATGTAGCCATGGTATCCATATTTATTTCTTTTCCATCGGTGGCACAAAATGCGGACAGGAAAAACGATACGCTCATTATTCCGCAAAAACGATCCGAGTATAAAAATTGGAAAAAGAATTTCGAATATAAAAAAAGTGGTCTTCTCTATAAATTTGAGACAAAAGGAGCCGGAGCGATTCCAAAATCAGGCGATTTGGTTATAGTACACTACAAAGGATTATTTCGTGACAACGAGCAATTCGACAACTCCTATACACGTCAAAAACCATTGGAATTTAATGCCGGTGTTGGTCAAGTAATTACGGGATGGGACGAAGCACTTGCAATAATGCCGGAAGGCAGCAAAATGACAATTATTGTTCCGCCACATTTGGGATATGGAAATCGAGAAAATGGTCCCATTCCAGCAAACTCAACCCTGATTTTTGAAATCGAACTCCTAAAAGTGATTCCACAACTTACCATTGAACCGTTCGAGGTTGAAAAAAAAGCGTTCAAAACAAGTAATAACAATTTAAAATATGCATTTATAACCGAAACACTGGGTACAAAACCAGATAGCAATTACATAGTAACCATGCATTACACAGGATATCTACCCGATGGGAAAATTTTTGACTCATCGTTGCTATCTGGAGAACCTGAAAAGTTTATTGTAGGATCAAGTAGGGTGATAAAAGGGGTAAACGAAGCGGTAAAACTTATGGCTGAAGGATCAAAAGCACGATTTATAATTCCATCGGAATTAGCATACGGCAAAAAAGGCTACTACACACTCATAAAACCCAACACCAACCTAACATACGACATTGAAATTCTGGAGGTGAAAAATCCACCCAAAGTGGAACCGTACATTTCCAACGAGGACACCGTAATTCTGGAAAATGGACTAAAATATATTCCCTTTCTAAAAACAGAGGGCGAAAAACCACAAGAAGGATACATAATCGGCATCCATTATACCGGATATTTTGAAAATGGCGAGGTATTTGACTCTAGTGTGCTTCGCGACGAACATATCATGTTTAGCCTTGGCGAAGGTCAGGTTATGCCGGGAATGGAAAAAGCGATACGCAATATGCACGTTGGAGAAAAAGTGCGTGTTTTAATACCTTGGCAACTGGCTTATGGCGAAGAGGGAAATCCTCCAATAATAGCACCAAAAACCAATTTAATATTCGACATTGAATTTCTTTTTGTCGTGAAATAAGCAAAACAAATCTGTCGTAAAGACATGATAAACAATAAAATAGTACAATAGTAATCTCTAAAAACACCCTGTTTTACTTCCCAATTTTGAACTGAGATTACTCTACATTAACTCAATCCGTATGGAATACAAAGATGGAAAAATAGAAGTTTCCGGAGCAAAGGTTCACAATCTTAAAAATATAAGTATATCGCTACCCCGCGATCAATTTATTGTAATAACAGGCGTATCGGGGAGCGGAAAATCGTCGTTGGCTTTCGATACACTT
Source organism: Salinivirgaceae bacterium (assembly GCA_028709085.1). Taxonomy (GTDB): domain Bacteria; phylum Bacteroidota; class Bacteroidia; order Bacteroidales; family Salinivirgaceae; genus JAAYQU01. Next base: position 9,335 of record JAQVXQ010000079.1, read on the forward strand.
TACGCCGAAGGTCAGCGAAGATACGTTGAATCATTATCATCGTATGCCCGACAATTCCTAGGTCGTATAAATAAACCCGCCGTTGATTCTATACGCGGAATTCCACCAGCCATTGCCATTGAACAAAAAGTTACGTCGAATAATCCACGCTCAACAGTAGGGACTTCGACCGAAATATATGAATACATTCGATTATTATTTGCTCGCATCGGCAAAACCTTCTCTCCCATTTCAAAAAAAGAGGTTACGCAACACTCTGTTACCGATGTGGTTAACTTCTTAACGTCGCTCCCCGAAGGCACCAGAGCCATGATTCTTTCGCCACTTGAAATTACCGATTCCGTGCAGGATTTAAACTCCATAAAAGCCCGTGGCTATCAACGAGTTTTGGCCAATGGAACAACATTTCAAGTACATGATCTAAGTTCGCTCAATGAAATTATCGACAAAAACCCCTTCTATATTGTAATTGACCGCATTACATCTTCGACCGACAAAGACAACATGGCTCGAATGGCCGATTCAATTCAAACTGCATTTTTTGAAGGCCACGGACGTTGTGCAATTTATGACCCAAAAGAAGATCAATACCATGACTTTTCGGATCTTTTTGAACTCGATGGTATTCAGTTCGAACTACCAACCGAGCATCTGTTTAGTTTCAACAACCCATTGGGAGCCTGTCCTCGTTGTGATGGAAATGGACAAACAGTGGGAATAGACGAAAATTTGGTCATTCCCGATAAAAGTCTCTCCATTTATCAACATGCAATTGCATGCTGGCGAGGCGAAAAAATGAGTGAATGGAACAATGCATTAATCAATAATGCCATAAAATTTGATTTCCCAATTCACAAGCCCTACTTCGACCTTTCCATTGAACATCGTAGATTACTTTGGTCTGGAAATGAGTATTTTAAAGGACTGAACGACTTTTTTGCCATGCTCGAAGAGAATCTTTATAAGATACAATACAGGGTAATGCTGAGCCGATATCGCGGGAAAACAATTTGTCCGGAATGTTTTGGCTCCAGACTCCGCAAAGAGGTTCATTATGTGCAAATTGATGGTTTTTCGTTGCCGCAATTGGTTGATATGCCCATCAGCGAATTAGCCAATTTTTTCGACAACATCAAACTTTCAAAATACGATAAAGCGGTGGCCGATCGAATATTAATTGAGATTAAAAATCGCATTCACTTTTTACGCGAAGTTGGACTGGGATATCTAACTCTTAATCGACGAGCAGATACTCTTTCGGGCGGAGAAGCACAACGAATTCGAATCTCCACATCGTTGGGTTCCAATCTAATGGGCGCACTTTACATTCTCGACGAACCAAGCATAGGACTTCACTCTCGCGATACACATTTACTGATTGGAGTGCTTCAGAGATTGCGAAACATGGGAAATACCGTCCTGGTGGTAGAACATGACGAGGATATTATGCGTGCATCGGACTATATGATCGATATTGGGCCTGGTGCAGGCACATTGGGAGGCGAAGTGGTTTTTGCCGGAACTAAAGACGACCTCATGAATTCACCCAATAGCCTCACAGCAAGATACTTACTAGGAAAAGAGGAACTCGAAATTCCGAAAATTAGACGACCATTCAAAAACAAAATTAAAATCATTGGTGCTCGACAAAATAATTTGAAAGGATTTGATGTTGAGATCCCTTTAAATGTTCTCACCGTTATTACCGGAGTAAGTGGTTCGGGAAAGTCGTCGCTAATTAAAAGCATTTTAGTACCAGCATTACAATTGGCATATAATGGTCATACTGAATTAATTGGCGAACATATCCGTATCGAAGGAGACATAAAAAGTCATAAACGCATCGAGTTTGTCGATCAAAACCCAATTGGTCGTTCATCGCGATCCAATCCAGTTACCTATGTCAAGGCTTACGACGAAATACGGAAACTCTTTTCGGAACAGCAACTCTCAAAACAACTGAAATTAAAGCCATCGCACTTTTCGTTTAATGTGGATGGTGGACGTTGTGAAAAATGCCAAGGAGAAGGAACCACAACGGTGAGTATGCAATTTATGGCCGATGTTCAACTCATTTGCGAAGAGTGCAACGGGAAACGATTTAAAGACGATATTTTAGAGGTTAAATATCAAGGGAAATCAATTCACGATGTGCTGGAACTAACCGTCAGCGAAGCCATTGCGTTTTTTAGCAACGATATTGATCCTACGGCAAAGAAAATTGTAACCAAAATGCAACCCCTTGCCGATGTTGGGTTAGATTATGTACATCTTGGACAATCGTCGTCAACCCTATCGGGAGGCGAAAGCCAACGCGTGAAATTGGCCACTTTTTTGGGAAAAGAGTCGTCGAGCGAATCCATTATTTTTGTTTTCGACGAACCCACCACAGGTCTCCATTTTAATGATGTCCGAAAACTATTGGCCTCGTTTGAAGCACTAATTAAGCACGGACACTCTATTGTGGTGGTTGAACACAATTTGGACGTTATAAAATCGGCCGATTGGATTGTCGACCTTGGTCCCGAGGGCGGCGATAAAGGAGGAAATATTGTTGTTTGTGGAACCCCCGAAGAGGTTGTGAAATGTAAAAATTCATATACCGGAAAATTCTTGAAAAGAAAATTAAAACCCCACGTAGAGACGTAATGCTGAGCGTCTCATGTAATATTTCACATCTATTAGAATCCGTTTTTAAATCCATTACGGTGAACATAATACATCAACCAACAGCACAAACGACAACAAATAACAAATAAAACACTAAAGAGATTAATAATATAAGAATCAAATGAAATTTAAAGAATTAAATATAGATCCTAAATTACTTGAAGCCATATCGTATATGGGCTTTGAAGAGGCAACTCCGATCCAAGAACAAGTTATTCCTATAATCCTCAATAACAAAGACTTAATAGCATGCGCACAAACGGGAACAGGGAAAACAGCGGCTTTTGTGCTCCCCATTCTCAATAAACTGATTGGAAAAAAAGGAAATAGCATCGACACCCTTATAATTGTACCAACGCGCGAATTGGCAATGCAAATTGATCAGCAAATACAGGGGTTTTCATACTTTGTTGATGCCGGATCCATTGCCGTATATGGCGGCGGCGATGGTCGCGATTGGGAACAACAAAAGGAAACCCTAACCCATGGAACCGATATTATTATTGCAACACCCGGCAAACTACTCTCACACCTCAAAATGGGCTATGTGAATTTCAGTACACTCAAGCATTTGGTACTAGACGAAGCCGACAGAATGCTCGATATGGGATTTATTGACGACTTACAAACCATTTTTTCATATTTGCCCGAAAAGCGTCAAAACTTGATGTTTAGCGCAACAATGGCTCCCGAAATCAGAAAGTTAGCCCGAAAAACCCTTCATGAACCGGAAGAGATCTCCTTGTCGCTTTCTAAACCCGCCGAAGGGGTCGATCAAAAAGCGTATATAATGTACGAAGAGCAGAAACCAAAAATGCTCAAATACCTTCTATCGCAACGAAAAGAGTATGATAGTATTCTGATTTTCACCTCCACAAAAAGCAAAATCAACGATATCGTCCGAAATCTAAATCAGAGTGGATTTTCGGCAAAAGGAATCTCGTCGAATCTCGAACAAGACCAACGTGAAGCCGTTTTGGATGAGTTTAGAGCCAAAAATCTCCGCATATTAGTGGCAACTGATGTAATGAGCCGCGGAATCGACATCAAGGAGATAAATATGGTGATTAACCACGAAGTGCCGTTCGAAGCCGAAGATTATGTTCATCGGGTAGGCCGAACTGCAAGGGTTAACGCAAAAGGCGAAGCCATTACTCTGGTAACGCCACGTGACCTGTTTCGATTACAGAACATTGAGAAACTAACCGTTACAGATATTCCAAAACCCCTTTCGCCCGCTGAAATTGGCCCAGTACCCGACTGGAATGCTCCACAACCTAGTGGAGATCGTTCAAGACCTGGAGGAAATCGTTCAAAGCCAAATGGAAACCGCTCTAAACCAAGTGGAAATAGTTCGAAATCTGGTGAAAGTCACGAAAAACCAAAACGGAAATTTTACAAAAAACGAGATCCTAAAAAATAAGCCTATGAAAAGCATCACAACAATTTTAATCGCAGGAACTCTATTCCTTACATTATCAACATCGCTAAAAGCACAAATAACGGATTACAAACTAATATTAAACAATGACAATTCGCCGTTTGTAACTACCGTTGAATCAAATAAGTTAATCTATATTTTCGACCACAATAGGGATACCCTTTCGGTAATAATTGACAGGAAACAATTAGAGCTAAATGATATTAAGGCTGAAATTTTTGACAAAACCCTAAATCAAGTTGTTTATGAATCTAAACAGCATGATATCACAAAAATAAATGAACGTCAAGTAATAATTAATATCATTTTCTCAGATGTAAAAAAAGCAATTGGTAATAATCAAGATTACAATACAATATACAAACTAAAAACCAAAGAAAATGATCAAATATTTGATGTCATTGAATTCAGATTTAAACATTGAATATTAACAACTGCTCAATATTAATTTAGCGTAAAAAAATAAAAACGTTCTTGCGTAGTGACGTTGCATTAAAACAAAATGATTTTGTTTTAATGCTAACTAACCACAACAAATCAAGTATTCAGTATAAAATGGATTGAATTTATCAATTTCTTAAATTTTTTCGGGATGTTAAATTATGGTCGCTTTTTTGATATACTAAATTAATATTGTTACCGACATAAAATACAACGTTGGATCCATGAAAATCCTCAAATTCATCATTTCCATTTTCTACATTACCACCTTATTTTCAGTCAACAGTGTGGCACAAAATAGATCTACGATCGACAGTTCCGATTTTAGAAATATAATGAAAACCCTACCTCCATTCACTATTTTTGGCGATAACTATGTTATTACAGGAGGCACGATTGGTGAACACCCAACCAGAGAAAATTTAGATGTCAAAATTCAATTGGGATTTAAGCAAAGGCTAACAAATTTTGCTTTCCCTTGGAACACATATCTATTCTTCACCTACCGTCAAAAGGCTTTTTGGAACGTTTACGACGAGTCGAGTCCATTCCGCGAGATAAACTACAATCCAGCTTTTGCAATCGCCAAACCGCTATTTCGCAATGGGATAATACAGGGAATAATATTACTGCAAATGGAGCATGAGTCGAATGGACGTGATGGGGAAAAATCAAGAAGTTGGAACTATCCTTCCCTA
>JAQVXQ010000233.1 GCA_028709085.1 Salinivirgaceae bacterium
ATTGCTAAGAAAGAAGGACTGCCATTTTCATGGCAGTCTTTTTTTGCTTTAACAATCACTACCACCGGAAAATATTGCCACTTCGGACCCAAGCAGTATCAAAGAACCGGCCTAAATAAGAAATCACCTCCGGTGCTGTACAATGCGACGGATAGAGTTTCTGAACCTTTGCATTTTTCAAAAACTCAATGGTTTTCTCAACCCTTTGGTCCACTTTCTTCAAATGAAAACCGCCTATGATAGCGCAAATAGGTCGATTGGGAATCATCTTTTGAGTTTGTAACACAATATTGCAAATGCCGGAATGCGAGCATCCTGTGACAATTACAAGACCTTTTGGAGTATTGCACACCATGGCTGAATCGTCGGGAATTGTATCGGGAGTATCATCCGCAAGACAATAGTTTTCGGTAAAAGGCTCAAAATCAACTACTCTTTCAATTTCGCCCAAAAACCAACACTGCGGTGCAATTTCAAAAAAGTTGCGAGTCCTGACAATAGAAAATTTCGCCTCCAACTCCGATTCCGAAAGTTTAAGCCCAATATACTTTTTTTTAACCCGCTTAAATCGCTGTACAAACGCATTGGGATGCACAATCAATCGTTTCCCGTCAGGAATATAAGCTAATCCATCGCCATGATCCCAATGTCCATGACTTAAAACAATATCCTGAATCGTGTTCAAATCCACATATAATTTCTCTGCATTCCGCAGAATAATATCTGAAGGACCAGCATCGAAAAGAATTACTTTATTGCCAAATTCGATGTAATAAGAGAGCCCATGCTCACCACCACATATCGAAGAGGCATAATTATCATTTAAAACAATTAACTTCATTGGTTGTTTTTAACAAATTATACCATACGGACAATACAAAAGTAACCAGATTATGAAAATAGGCTTCATTAAATCCATAAAAAATGACAAAAGAGTTCCCATTGTTGTCGAAAGTGCTAAAAAACTAATCGAAATTGGGCATGAACTATTTGGTGAACAAGATTCAGGAACGTTTGCAGGCATTTTAGATCCGCAATACGAAGAACTTGGCGTTAAAATGCTTTCTCGTGCCGACGTACTTAAGCAATCCGACATTATTTTAACCGTTGATTCTATTCATCTCAACGAATACACAGAACTTGCTGAAAATAAGGTTCTTATTGGAATGTTTAAGCCCATAACCAATCGCGACGGCAGTCATGCGGCATTGGCACACAAAATCACTGTGTTTAGTTTAAACATGTTACCCCGAAGCTCACGCGCTCAAGGAATGGATGTTTTATCGTCGCAAGCAACGGCAGCAGGCTATAAAGCTGTTTTACATGCCGCATTGCTCCTTCCCCGCTTTTTCCCCATGTTTATGACCGCCGCCGGAACCATCAGGCCGGCAAAAGTTCTTATTCTAGGTGCTGGCGTTGCAGGATTACAAGCAGTTGCTACGGCCCGAAAACTTGGTGCACAGGTGGAAGCCTTTGATGTGCGAACAGCTGCCGGTGAAGAGGTTCGTAGTCTTGGTGCCACCTTTATTGAAGTTGAAGGAGCAAACGAAGATGCTGCATCGGGAGGATATGCCGTTGAACAGTCCGACGATTACAAACAAAAACAGATGGAACTGGTTCAAAAACACGCTGTTAAAGCCGATATCGTTATTACAACCGCAAAAATTCCTGGCGGAATAGCACCCATTCTGATTACAAAAGAGACCGTTGGAAAAATGAAACGCGGCTCGGTAATCATTGATTTGGCATCAGCAAATGGTGGAAATTGCGAGGTTGTTGTTGATAATCAAGAAATTGATTATAACGGAGTAAAAGTAGTTGGGAACAGCAATTTCCCATCGGAATTGCCCGAGGATGCTAGTCGAATGTTTGGAAACAACATGGTGAATTTTATACACCTTTTGACTTCAAAGGAGAATAATCTGGTGATTAATTTCGATGATGATATCATTCGAGAAACTTGTGTTGCCCACCATGGCGAAGTTATTAGTACTCGATTAAAAAAACTTTTAAACATAAAATAGAGAAATTATGGAACAGACATTAAATATTATTTACGAGCATCGCGATATAATTTTCATTGTTATTCTTATGGCATTTTTAGGAATCGAATTAATTGCCAACGTTCCGGCAATTTTACACACTCCACTAATGTCGGGAGCAAACGCCATTCATGGAGTTGTTATTATTGGTGCCATTATCGTTATGGGACATGCCGAGAGTACAACTGCACTCGTTTTTGGATTTCTGGCTGTCGTGTTTGCTACGCTCAATGTTGTAGGCGGATTTGTTGTTACTGATCGGATGCTCAGCATGTTTAAAAAAAAGAAAAAAGTATAACCAACCGTTTTGCCAAACCCTCTCAAGTTGGTGATGTGAAAATTTAAGAACCGTCAATAATAAATCATACTCATATGAATATCATTAATATATCGCAAACAACCCTTTTCAACAATAATCTTGAATCATCGCTATTGGAGATTAGTTATATCATTGCCGCCGTTCTATTTATTGTAGGACTACGCATGTTGAGCCGTCCCGATAAAGCTCGTAAAGGGAATTTGCTGGCAGCAGGAGGAATGTTTATTGCCATTGTAGCAACCATAGTGCTCTATAAAACCGATGGCGTGGGCATAAAAAACATAGCTTTAATAGGAACTGCAATTCTTATTGGAACCATTGCAGGCTGGATTATTGCACAACGAGTTGCCATGACTGCCATGCCGCAATTAGTATCCCTTTTTAATGGAATGGGTGGTGGCGCTGCAGCATTAATTTCGCTCATGGAGTTTCCCCATATTTTAAACAACCCAGAAACCACCACGCTTCTACGGGGCGATGTTTTGGCTATCGTATTGGGATTAGTTATTGGATCAGTCTCCTTTTCTGGAAGTATGATTGCCTTTGGAAAACTTGCAGGAAAAATCAAAAATATAAGAGGGCGTTGGTTACGGTATCTAAATCTTATTATTCTCTCAATAATAATCGTTTTAGGAGGATTCTTGTTATTTGGCAACGTTGGTTCGCCTGAAAATACCATGCTATTATTTATCCTTATTCTAGCCATCAGTATTGTTTATGGAATTGGTTTCGTAATGCCCATTGGCGGTGCCGACATGCCTGTAGTGATTTCATTACTAAATAGTTTCACAGGAGTAGCCGCAGCAATGGGAGGGTTTTTATACGACAATACGGTGATGCTTACGGGAGGGATTTTAGTGGGTTCGGCTGGTGCCATTTTAACAATTCTAATGTGTAAAGCCATGAATCGTTCCCTCTTAAATGTAATTGTTGGAGCATTTGGCGGCACGGTTCAATCGCACGAGTCGCAAGGGGGTAATATAAAAGAGATCAGTTATACCGATACAGCGATTCTCCTAAATTATTCACAGCGCGTTTACATTGTTCCTGGATACGGATTGGCAGTTGCACAAGCTCAGCAAACCGTGAAGGAGTTGGTTAAACTATTAGAAACAAACAATGT
>JAQVXQ010000080.1 GCA_028709085.1 Salinivirgaceae bacterium
ATTGTTTTCTCGGCATCGTCGGCATTTCCTGCCAATAGGATATTTGCCCTTTTACGCAAAATATGATTGTAGCCAGAAACGTTTAGTTTTTTGTAAATCAAACGCAAGAGTGGAAGGAACATGGAGGCAAAAAGCATTGCAAAAATAATCATGGCACGTGAAAACCGTAAATTCTCATTCAATAGACTGTAAAATAAGAAGATAGATCCAAATCCAACAAGGATTCCACGAATAAAGGGAAGTTTTTTATACGGTTTATCATATCCGCCGGAATAGAGTATGGAGAGCAACATTACCAAAATATAAACTGGAACAATTATGGTTGTATAGGCATCGGGATAAATTCCATTTTGACCAAACTTATGGATTTCCCAATGGGGGAGAAGCAGTATGAAAAATAGCCAGATTAGGGTGGCATCGATGGCAGGAATAGCAATGGCTGTTAAAAATCGTTTCAAAATGGCTAAAAAAGCACGTAAATATATTGCAAATTTCACACCTAGAGAGAATAGTCCTATAATTCGACTTTGGAAATGTTTTTTAAAAAAAATCTCCATCGCATTGTAAAAAACCAAGACATAGTTAAGGCTATTCTTTTTCGTGCTTTCGCCTTTGTAATGAACAATGGTGGTGTCAGAACAGTAGTAGTTTTTGTATCCTCCCAATTGAATTCGGTACGACAAATCAATATCCTCGCCGTACATAAAAAACGTTTCGTCGAGAAGTCCTACTTCGTCGAGAACCGATTTTCGCATTAGCATAAATGCGCCTGAAAGTACGTCCACTTCATGGTTTTCATTCATGTCGAGGTATCCCAAATGGTATTTACCAAACCGTTTTGATTTTGGAAAGAGTGAACTAAGTCCAAATATTTTATAGGCGGCAGTTAGGGGAGTTGGTAAACCACGTTTTGATTCGGGCAAGAAAACACCATTTCCGTCAATCATTTTAACGCCCAAACCCCCTGCATCGGGTGTGGAGTCCATAAAGCGTACTGTTTTTATGAAGGTGTCTTCTTGTACTAGGGTGTCGGGATTTAGAAGTAATATATATTCGCCCTTTGATTGGCGTATGGCCTGATTGTTGGCAGAGGAAAAGCCTTTGTTGTGTTTGTTTGCAATGAGAATAACTTCGGGGAATTTCTCGAGAACCATTTCACAACTATCGTCCACTGAATTATTGTCCACCACAAATACTTCGCAGTCTATTTCTTTTATTGCTTTCCGAACCGAATGGAGGCATTGTTCCAGAAAGTATTTAACGTTATAGTTAACAATTACAATTGAGAGTTTCACTTTTTTCGTTTTATTATGGTATAGATATATTTTGCTTTACAAAAGTACAAAATTTGGAGATACGAATAGTTGGGAAAGAGCTAAAAGGGATTAAAAATAAAGAGGCTGCTCAATATGGGCAGCCTCTAATCGATTATGTGAAATAATTCTTATTTACGAATCTTGTTTAAACTTCTTGTTACACCAAAAAGCTCGATTGATTTTTTGTTGTAAGCTTCAGCAGCCTCTTCTGGAGTTGCAAACGCTCCAAGATTTAGTGCTTTACGGTTTACATAGATAATTGCTTGATATTTGTTGCCACTTTTCACAACGCCCCGATATCCAAATTGGTTATCAGTTTTTGATGTGTTGCGCACAACATTCGATAATGTACTCCACTCAAGATTTTCTAGGGTGCAGTTTGTAGGATTACCATCTTTGAATCTTACCCAGTAGCGATTTTCTTTATCTGGCGGGGTAATGAATTTCTCGGCAATTATTTTTTGCAAATAAATTGTTTCGTTACGATACAATCCATCGGGTTGTTTCCAATTTTTCTGAAAAAATGCGTATCCACGACTGTGGCGACGAAGATTCTCTAAAAATTTAATTTTCACAAGATACGGATCATTTACTAAGTGATCGTAAACCTTGTCGTCAACAACTGCGAAAACGTCAGTGTTTTTCAAAGGGATTTTTACTGCCATAATGATGTTTGTTTAAAAGGTTTATGTTGGTTTAAATAATTTATCACTACAAATATACAACACTTTCAACATTAAGCAATAATAAAAACAACATAAAGACATCAACAAATATTGCGCCAAAGTGCATAGCATTCATTTTAAGGATAATAGATGTTGTTTTATTCCCAAAATACTATTCTTTATTTAAAATCTGAAGCATCGCTATTAACTCCATAGTAATTTGTCCATTATAATGGGTATTATTTTTGAAAAGGAGTTCTTCTCCCGTTTCTATCGCTTTTGCATATTGCCCTATATTCATATGACAAAGCATCAGTTTATGTAGTACTATTCCATTGTAGAATATAGAATTATCATTGTCTGCGGCCTTTCTATAGTATTCTATTGCCTTATCGACATTATTCAAGAAGGTGTAATTGTCTGCGATTAACATCGGGATTATAGCCGAGAACATAAAATCTTCCATGGTAGGAATTGATTTTAATAAAGAGAGTGCTGTGTCATACTGTTCTAATTGCATATAGCAAATTGAGGCGTAGATTTTTAACAATCGATTTTGTTTTGTATTGTTCGAGTTTTCATTTAAGAGAGATTCGAATCCTTGAAATTGATTTGTGCCTTTTAATGCGATTTTAAATTCTTTGTTTCTGAAGGCATATTCAGCATCAAGCATTTTAACCGAAAGTAGGGAGTCGGAAGGAAGAATTTCGGTATAGTCTTTCAAATACATATAGCTGTTCTCTTCTCGAACAATATTCATATGTGTTTTTGTTTTTTTTATTATATCCAACAAGTAGTGATCATTGCTTACGGCAGCAAGATATTGTCTTGTTATTTTTTCTTTTGGGCTTATCGTTAAAGGAGTTTTATATTCGTTAGTTTTCTTAACAATATAAAGGCCTTTATCGCCTTGGAAAAGATCGGAGGTCTCTCCAATTTTTAATGCAGCAACAATTCCTTTCAGTTTTGTTTCTAGTCCCATATTTGGAACATCGTAGCTTGAAAGTTTCAATCCTTTTATAGACATGATTTCCGAATTAAGAATATTTGCATTCTCTTTGATCGTTCCATTTTTGATTAACAAAGGTCTTAATTTGTTATCAAGGGTATCTTTTTTTGTTAAAGTCTTGAAATCGCTACGCACAATGTCGCTAACTTCGGAGAAGGGCATTATTCCTGTTGGAATTATTTCTGAAACACTAAAAACATATAGTTGATCATTAAGTTTGAATGGTTTGGATATGCTATTTTCATTATGTGTAAAGCACCATTTAACCATTCTGGTTGATTTATCGATGTCAGGTACCACGTAATTTGTGTTCAGGAGGGTTATGTTTTGGGTTGCAAATCCATATTGAATGGCATTTGCAAAAAGTTCGTCGCTGCTATTTGACTGTGAGATCATTTTCTCAACTTTTTTTTCCAATGTGCGGAAGTCGTTGTCGTTTGGTTGTAAATCCATAAATAAACCATCGGCAAGGATCATCGTTTTCGATGTTTCAGCTTTGTTCAGAACCCTTAATATATGTCTGCCGTATTTACTTTCGGCAATAAATAAGATCCCTTCTGGTGCTGCAAAGCTTGCAGAGTTGAGAGGTTCAATAATTTCGTCGTATTTTATCCATCCGAAATTACCTCTGTTCTCCAATTTTCGTTTATCAACACTGTACCTATCAACCATCTCTTCGAAATTATCGTTCTCGATAATGGTGTTAATTATTTTCACGGTGTGAATAGTGTCGTTGTTGTTAAGCAATATGTGTTGTACTTCTACTGAATCGGGAATATCATAGCGATCAACTATTTTTGTTATTCTGTAGGATCCGGATGCATAATAGGGTCCATAGGATTCGTTAATTTCCCCTTTTTCGAAAAATGGCTTTAGCTGACCTCTTACGGTTGATAGTTCATACTCAGTAATTAGATGTTTAATATTGGGATTCTTGGATGCCAACGATTTGAAGTCGGAATCTAAATGATGCGTAAGTGCATTGAATCGTTTTAATTCCTCCACATGATTTGCGGAATCAATATCCGGCTTGGCGGTAACATAACTCACTTTTCGATATTCGGGTTTGTAGTAGGACTCTTTATATTCTTTGTATAGGTTGTATACCAGGCTATCGTGTGGAATATGGATGTCAATTGTTGCATAAGATTTGAAGGCATAGTCAAAGTCTATTTGTCTTGTGTGATGTTTTTTGTAGAAAGCATCTTCGACTGGTGTAATAAAACAAACATTCTCAAGAACTCCTCGATATTTTGCTATTTGGTGATCGTATTTAATTTTTCGAAGAAATACTTCCCAAGTTAAACGGGGTGCGTATGCTGTGTCGTTTTCAATTCTGTGAATGAAATCCCGTGCTACTTTAGGTTGATATTTTCCTGATGCGTCTTTCAAGAATTTCATATCTTTAAGGGCAATATTTATGTTATTACCAAATATCATATCTTCCATTTCGTGGTTAGAGACTTCTAATCCTAAATATTTTAATTCGGGTTTAAGAAGAGCGTCCATAAATAGATCGTTCCATGTATTTATGTAGATTATACCCTCTTTATTAGAGGTTATTTTCTTTCCGTTTGACAAAATGATTTCATTATCTAGATTTTGTTGAAAGCGTTCGATAAAAAGATTGTAGGGGATGGTCTCTTCATAGAATCCTTCCGGTGTTACTTTAAGTTTTAAATCGACGCCAAAGTCTTTGGTTTTGCTGTCAGAAGAACATCCCCACATAAGAGTTGAGGCAGCAAATATTAAGAAAGGTAGTTTTTTCATGTTATCTATGTTTTAGTTGTTGTACGGTGTTTATTGAAGGTGTCAAATTTAATGAAATAGTAGAAATAAAAAGAGTTTTTAGTGTTTATTTTATCACAAATATGCAATAGCAACTATGTAATTGAGTTACTTTGTTTAAAAGGGAGTATTTTTTATTTGTAATTTGTGGGTATTAAAAATCACCCTTTCCTAATATATTAGCATAACTTTAACAAAATACGTTAATTTAATGAGTATTGATTTTATTTTTTTTATTTTTGCTTTTCGGTGTTGTACAGTTCCTTAAATTAATTGTAATATAATGTAAACATACATTTTATGTCGAATATAAATATAAATAATACAACGTTGCATTACAATGATTATGGTTCTGGAGCGGTCATTGTTTTTATTCACGGAAACGGTTCTTCGTTAAAAATGTATGATTCGGAGATTCGATATTATGCGAATTATTACAGAACCATTGCCTTTGATTTACCAGGTCACGGAAAATCATCGCCGTATAATGATGATAACGGAGTAAATTTTTGGAAATATTCGGCAGAACTTTTAAAACAAGCATTGAGAGAATTAGGTGTCCGAAAATATGTAATTATAGGAGTGGATGGTGGAGCTATTGTTGGGCTTTATTTAGCAATTACTGATAAAGAAAATGCTGAGGGTCTTTTTGCTGATAGTTTTGAAGGCAATCGATTAAGTATGGAATATGTGAATAAGATTGACAAGGAGCGAAAACGGATTCAGGAAAACTTTTTTTATAGAAGGTTCTACCGTTATTTACATGGTGCAATGTGGCACGAGAATCTAAATAACGATTCGAAAATTTTAAAAGCGTTTGCCGAAAACCAAGAATGCTTTTTTAATGAAACCATAGATTTCTATAGTCCGGTTGTTTTATCCTGTTCGACAAAAGATAGAGAGATTACACAAGTAGTATCCAAAATGGAAGAGTTGGCTAAATTGATTCCCAATGTGAAAATAATAACATTTCAAGGCGGGAAACACCCATCATGTCTTTCTAATAGAGACTCTTATCGGTTAATGGTAAAACGGTTCATGGATGATAAAACGGTTGAGATTTCTTGATCATGGGAGATTAAACCTTTAAGTATTATAATTTCATTTTTAAATTTGTTCAAACACAAATGTCTAAAGCAGTAAAATATATTTTCTTGTTTTTGGTATTATTTCCGACGGTTTTTTTTGCAAATTGTCAAAATAGCGGTCTTCATATTAGTGGATTTTTACGCGACGGGCGAAAATCGATTTCAGGGAGTTTAGTTCAATTGTATTCGCAAGGAGCTCTTTTAACAGTTAATGAGACTACTATTTCTGGAGCGTTTGAATTTAATTTGGAGCTTAATCGTGAATATTTGATCGTGTTTGCATCCTTTGGATACATTTCTAAAAGTATGTTAATTGATACTTCGGTTCGCGATAAAGAACTTAGTCAGTGGGACTATGGATTTAATGTGGAATTGTTCCCTGAAATAGAAGAGATGGACTTTACAATATTTCAGTTACCAGTTGCAAAAATTACATATCAGTTAAATTGGGGGGAGTTTGACTTTGATAATAGTTATACTGGGAAAATGAAAGATTTAAGCTCAGCGACTATTAATTTAGTTAAAAAAGAGCGGGGAGCACAATATCAAAAGCATATTTTACATGCTGAGAAAGCAATAAAAGAGCATAAATTAATAAAAGCAATTGATTATTATCTATTGGCAAATGTTTGTGAACCTTATTCAACATACTCAATGGAGCAGATTAATTTAACGGATAAAAATCTGTTAAAGAACGCCCCAGGGTATGCTCGTTATCTTGAACTTCAGTTCTTGGGCGATTCTTGTTTACGCGAGCATTCGTTTGGTAAGGCGACGGTTTTTTTTAAAGAGTCGGTGCGAATGTTTCCGGAAAGTAAGTACAGTTGGTACAAAAGAGATTTAGCGGACACCCTGCATCAAAGATTCGATAACACACTATATAAAAGTGTGAAATTTGGTCAAAACATTGCATTGGCAGACAACTATATTCGTTCTCGGGATTATATAAATGCCAGGATTTATTACGAAATGGCGGCTGAACTATTTCCAACAGACGAGTATGTATTCAAGCAAATCAAGTTTTTGAAAAGCATGATGTCAGAATCCAGATATGATGAGTCATTTATAGAACATCGAAAAATTGTTGATAAAGCGGATCATTTTTATGAAAGTGGAGATTATAAAAGTGCTTTAAAAACATATAAGGATGCGTTAGAGTCAAACCCAAATGATCAATATGTACTTATCCAAAAAGATAATTTAGAAACCAGAATGAGTTCTATAATTGAATTTGTGCTAACGCCGCGTCCACGGTCACAAGAGTTCTTGAATAAAATGCTGTTTGATTTTGACAAAGGCAAAACAGTTGAGGTGTATAGTATTGATAACAAGAAGATTATATGTGTCACTTTAAATGATGGGGTCAGTTTACAAGAATTCATAAAAATTGAATCGGAGTATGGAGACAGCTATTATCGAAATGGCAATGCAATCAAACCAAGTGTCTTTGGCATGGAGACCGGTTGGTAATATCGGCTGGCGATCCATAAGCATTGCAGTGAATAATGATTTCGATATTATTCCAACTACAGGGTGTATCTTTCTATAGAATTGAATACCTTTGTTCAAATTACTTTTTTAGTAAAATCACTATAATATGAAACCGGAAGTGAAACTTCAATATCAATTTGCTACACACTCAATAACGGGCACCGATAGAAATTTTAATACAGATATATGCGAAAAATTTGATTTGTTAGAGGGAATTGGATTTGTTGTCTGCGATGGAATTGATGGAATAAATGGAGAGGGAGGAGCCTTGGCTGCAAAGCTTGCTCTTGAAGGAGTAAAAAGGCATTTTCGTAAGAATCCTGTAAAAAATCCAATGAAAGCACTACAAGGCGCGCTCATGTTGGCCAATTTTATGGTTTATGATCATGCCATGAAAAATGAACGATTCACTCAAATCGGAGTGAGTATTATTGTGGTATTAGTTGTGGACGGCCTTATTTATTATGCTTCCGTTGGAACTAACCAGTTTATGTTGCAACGCGAAGGTGTTTTGTATCAACTTGTGAAGGAATCGGACGAAAATTCATCCACCATCAATGTATTGGGAAGGGAGAAAAATGCTCGATTATCTCTTTGTAAAAATCCGGTCCAAGCTGTTTCAGGGGATGTTTTGCTGGTCTCCTCCAATGGACTAAACGTAGGTTTTTCAGACCAACAAATTGCAGAACTCCTTGCGCAGGACGATATATCCGTAGATTTACTGTGCTTTCAAATAATCTATAAACTTGAAGAGGCAAAGGTTTCTGACAATGCAACACTTGGTATTTGCCGGCTTTTTGATGCCAACGCACTACCCGTTGATGAGGAGGTTGGCGAGAAGGAAATCACTAAAAGTCTTCAAAAAAGCATTCAAAAGAGTATTTCTGTACCCAAATTGAATAAGCGGCTTATCATAGTTGTGGGTTCGGTATTTGCAATTGCATTGTTCGTCATGCTCTATGGAACTATTTTTAATAGTAATGATTTATCTTCAGCAGATCCTTTGTTTAGCAAACCCAATAAAACGGAAAAAGAGGTTAAAAACCCAGACCCCGTAGCGCTTCAACCCTCCCCAAAAGAGGAGAAAAAGAAGATTTCGGAAGCCCCTGTTGAGCCTGAATCAACAATTTTTGAATATCGAGTTCAGAAAGGCGACACCTTTTTTCAGTTGAGCCTCCGATTCAATGTTCCCGTAAAACAATTGGAGACATTAAATAATATGAATGGCTCCCAGTTGCGATTTGGACAACGATTGAAAATCCCTGTTCGGGCAATTCATACCGTAAAACCCGGAGAAAGCTTTAGTCTGATAGGGCAAAAATACCAAGTTTCAGTTTCTGATTTAATGCATGTGAATAGTATTAAGGACGAAACCCAATTGAAGGTCGGTGCTTCGATCATTATTCCTCTTTCGGCAAAGTGAAAATTTGATTATGCAAAAATCTAAATCGTCATTTACTAGCCAATTGTTTTGGGGGCTAATTCCACTTGTGGTTTTTATTCTAGCCGAGAATTTTTTAGAAACAACCCTATCAGTTATCATCTCGGTTTCAACGGGTGCTTTGATATTTGCAATTCAATATATTCGAGAAAAAACGGTTGATAAATTTCTAGTGCTTGATATTGCTGTGCTTACAGCTTTGGGAGTTTCGACTATTATTTTCCACAGTGAACTTTTCTTGAAAATAAAACCAGGATTTACACAACTCCTGTTTTTGATATATCTCGGTTATATCTTATTTGGAAACGATGCATTATTTTCAAAATTCGTTGCTCGGTTTTCATTCGGAAAAATAAATATTACGCCAGAAACGCTGCTTCTACTCAAAAAGAACATGAAATTAATGTTTTATGCATTCACCGTTCATACCCTGCTTTTATTTTATGCTGCATTTTATTTAACAATGACACAAATTGTTTTTATTTCCGGCATAGGAATGTTTATTGCTGTTGGTGGCGTAATTTTGGTAATGTTTATTGTAAAATGGATTCAAATTCGTTTTAAAGAGTTTGTCCCTATTATTGACAAAAATGGAAACATTACCGGTAAAGCTTCCCGCGATTCAGTTCACAATGGTTCAATGGCGCTGCATCCGGTGGTACATGTACATATTTTGAATGAAAGTGGACAGATTTTTCTGCAAAAACGCTCATTGAAAGCGAAGATACAACCTGGAAAATGGGATACTTCGGTTGGTGGGCACGTAAAATGGAACGAGACGATTGAAAAAGCGGTGGAACGCGAAATGTTAGAGGAAACCGCTCTAAAACCAGAGAATATTCAACACTTCCTTAATTATCAATGGGATACTGATGTTGAATCAGAATTAGTTTTTTCCTATGTTCAAATAACCAATAAAGAACCAAAAATAAATCCAAAAGAGGCAGAGCAAGGTCGTTGGTGGACTTTCCCTCAAATTGAAACCGCTTCACCTGACGAATTTACGCCAAATTTTATCCATGAATTTAAACTCCTTCGTGATGCATTGAAAAAAGAATAACCACATTGAATGTTTGGGTTCAATAAATAGTACAATGCTAAACTCAATGTTTTCAACGCGTTGTGGGATGGCTTCTCATCGCGCACCCCTTGCCCCTGAAGGGGAAAGCCAACGCTCAGGAATGAAAATTAAATTACCTGTTTAGATTTTTAATGCATGGATATGGAAATTGTGTTGTGGGTGAGCTTCCTTTAGGAAAAAAAGGTGTGGGGAGGAGTGAGAAATTTTTGATTTTATAGAGTTTCCTTCGCGCACCCCTTGTCCCTGAAGGGGAAACCCCGCGCACAGCTGTGAAAATCAAATTACCCATTAAGCCTTTCGTGAGCAAATCAGGAAATTCGATTGTGGGTGAGCTTCCTTTAGGAAAAAAAGGTGAGGGGAGGAGTGAGAAATTTTTATTGCCAAATTTAACCAGTTAAAGTAGAATTAATCCGTGAATTCTTTTTTAATACCGATATTTGTAACGAATATCAGAGTGAACATAAAATAGGTCTTTCAAATTTTCGTTTATTTGACATCGTTGAATGTTGAAAAACATGCTTTCTAATAGATTTAAAATATAATATGTTATTATACTTATTGTTTATAATTGGCGGTGCAGCAAGCACAATTTATGGTGCCAATTGGTTAATCGACGGATCGTCGTCCATTGCACGGAGACTTGGAATATCGGATTTAGTTATTGGATTGACCATCGTTTCGCTCGGGACATCTGCTCCAGAATTAGTGGTGAGTGTTATCTCCTCAATCAATGGGGTTGATGATTTAGCAATTGGAAATATTCTTGGTAGTAATATTGCGAATATCTTATTGATATTAGGGGCTACAGCCATTATTTTCCCCCTTCAAATTCGGTTAAGTACAAAATGGAAAGAGATTCCCTTTAGTTTTTTAGCGGTAATTGTATTGTTCTTTCTTGCTAACGATGTGTTTATGACACCTGTTAATGAGGGAGTTAACATACTCTCTCGTGCCGATGGAGTAATACTGTTGCTTTTCTTATCTGTTTTCTTTGTCTATACTTTTGAAATGTCGAGGAATAAAACTACTGATAATGAAGTGTCTAAGAATATGCCAGTTTGGCGAGCAGTACTTTTAACGGTGGTTGGGATTATTGGTCTGTTTTTAGGAGGAAAATATCTGGTCGAAGGCGCCGTTGGTGCAGCCAAGATTTTTGGAATTAGTGAACGTATTATTGGTTTAACCATTGTGGCTATTGGTACATCCATTCCCGAGTTAGTTACTTCAATTATTGCAGCTTTAAAACGGAACGCCGATATTGCAGTGGGCAACATTTTAGGATCAAACATTATGAATATATTTTTGATTTTAGGAATTACCTCTGTTATACAACCCTTAGAATTCTCCTTGCCCAGCAATATTGATATTTTTGTATTGGCAATTGCGACCATGTTGCTTTTTGTGGTAACGCTAGTTTTTGGTGCAAATACCATAAAAAGAAAAGAAGGGATTTTATTTGTGATGTTGTATATTTGTTATTTGGTATATTTGATTGTTGGTTTATAATGACAAAATGCCGTTGAACAAAGGCGAATCTCTTACTACGAAGTTTTGAATTGCTCATATCCATAGCTTAATATTCCGTATTGTCATTCCAGACAGTTTGTTTTCCAGATGCTTGTCATCGAAGCCTTTGTGTAGGCACAGAGTGACGTGATATTTTAGTAACCCAGATGAAATTGGTAATTGAGGTGCAGAGCACAGGAGTTTGTTAAAAAGTTGAATCCAAATGTTGCCAATCCTGCATTCAAGGATTCTATAAAAAGTGGCGAGTGTGCTGAGAAAAATGGAATAGTCGTTTATTTCTCAAATCGTTGTCCATTTGCGGAGTATCATGTAACACAATCGATGACCGAAACGGCCGGCAAAAGAAAATTGCCTCTAACAATTATTAAACTCGATACCATGGAGAAAGCTCAGAATGCTCCAACTCCAGCTACTATTTTCAGTCTATTTTATAATGGTAAATTTGTGACAACCGACTTAAGTGTCTGTATGGATAGTCGATTTGATAAAGTGATGGGAAAGGGATAAAAAAAAGCGAAACTAATTAGTTTCGCTTTTTTTTATTCTGTTATTGTTTAACCAATCGAATATAATGAGTTCGATTATCCACTATAAATTGAATGAAATAGATTCCCGTAGGATAGTTCGATAAATCAACGGATAAATCGCTATTAGCACCTAAGTTTTTCACTTCGCGTGAACGACCTTTGAAATCGGTTATTGTAACTTGAATATCTCTTTGAGTAGGATTGTTTACATTAAAATGCCCGGTTGAAGGATTTGGATAAACGGTGATGTTCTCTAGTTTAAACTCCTCTCCAACACCTGAGAACTCAGTTCCTGTTCCTGTTACAGCCATTCGTGTAATTGTAGCACCCGTTGAAGTATGATTCACGTTTCCTGAATATTCGCGCACTTCAGTAGGCATAAATTTAACATAAATGGTTTGCTCTATCGAACCATTATCATGGTTAATTGTCAAGAAGTTAGTAAAACCACTTTCAGCATTTTTACTGATCTTAAATCCAGAAGGAGCGGCAATTGACATAGCACCGTTCAAGTAAGTCCCTCCAGCAGTATAAGTTTTAATTCCCGAAGAGGTTCCTTCCATAACATCACCAAAGCTCATTGACTCCATGCTAATTTGAATTTCAGGATCACCAAGAATTGGACGTCCTGAGCCTGGATTGGTAATGCTTGGAGTTAAAGTCTCTCCATTAACAACTATTGAAACAAATTTAGCATTAATTCGATTCTCGACTGTTGCACCATTCGAAAGCGTGTAAGCTAGCCAATAGTAGTTTACTCCAGATATTAACTCGTCGATTTGATCAAATGCGATCGTTCCATTTGCTGGAGTTTTTGTAGACCCATATTGAGTGGTTGCATCAAAAAACGGATTTGTTCCAGTGCTATATACTTTAACAGAACTCACATCGGTTATGTTTGTAGTTCCTTCCATTGAAATTGAAAGCTTTGACAATGACAGAGGGTCCACTGATCCATCGGTTACGATTTCCATTCCAAGAATCATGATATCACTTTCTCCT
The DNA here is from genome assembly GCA_028709085.1 of Salinivirgaceae bacterium. Lineage (GTDB taxonomy): Bacteria > Bacteroidota > Bacteroidia > Bacteroidales > Salinivirgaceae > JAAYQU01. Next base: position 12,936 of record JAQVXQ010000080.1, read on the forward strand.
GGACGTACACCCGTGGTGTCGGTTTGTGTTGATGTAGCCGATTGGTAAGTCATTGGATCTAGGTTGATATATATGGGAGACTCCCATAATCCACGACCGTATGTTGCAGCGATTAATTTTGAATTGTGCGGGTTATCTTTGTATGCAATTTCAATTTCACCAATTCTAACGTTTGGCAAGTTTGTATTGTACAATACCCAATCGTCGGTTCCTTTTTTAAAGTAAATCCCAACTTCCGACCCAACGTACAAATGGTTTTCAGCTATCTGTTTGTTTTGAACAATGGTGTACATTGGGATCTCAGGCAATCCATCTGAAATATTGAACCATGTTAATCCTCCATTTGTAGTTTGAAATACTCCATTAATATTGTATCCACCCAACGTAACCCATGCTGTGTATGGATCATTTTTGTCCACTGCAATATAAGTGATTTTTGCACTTCCGGTTGGTAATGAGCTACTAATGATTGACCAACTTGTTCCACCATTGGTTGTTGTCCATAATGTGGTTTCGTCGGCAACATATATAACCTGTGAATTGGATGGTGATATTGCCATAGATCTCAGCAAGTTGGATGTGTTCATTGTTGATATCTTAGTCCACGAAGTACCTCTATTTATTGTTTTCCAAACATTGGTGTATCCAGCATATAGCGTATTAGGGTCGTTTAAATCGATAATATATGGTGTAACCCATGCGCCTTCTCCAGCTTCGCTGGGGGTTACATCAACGTAATAGCTCCATCGGTTCGTTGTTCGTTGGATTTTCCCATAATAAATAGTGTTGTACTGTACAGCGGCATTGGTATAGTCGATAAGGCATTCCATTCCATCGCCTCCGCGAACATCCGTCCAACCATTGTTTCTGTTTAATTTTGTTCCGTTATCTTGTAAACCGGTAATAACTTCAGAAGGATCGTTGTTTGCAACGCTCAACTTGTATATTTGGCTTATTTCCATGCCATTGGTCTTATCTGTCCACGATGTTCCATTGTTTGACGAAATATAAATTCCTCCATCGTTTGTTTCAAAAAGATCACCGTTACTGCGATAGCGCAACATATGTTTGTCGGCATGGACAGCAGGTTTGCCACCACTACCTGTCCAGTGATTAACAATCGACCAGGTTGTTGCTCCATTGGTTGATCGCCACGTATTAACGCCTCCAATTAGAACTATGTTTGCATCTGTAGGCGATGCTGTGATTGCTAAATCATACCATCCTTGACCGCCTGAATCGTTACCAGCTGTATTCCATCCTAATAAGTTTTTATCATTGTAAACTAAGGTGAAATTTTCTCCTCCGTTTGTTGACTTATAAATTCCATTCATTCCACCATCCGATTTTGCTCCAATGGCATAAACAATGTTTGGGTTAGCAGCGGTAACGGCTAATTCCACTCTTTTTGAAGTTGATGAGAGAGCAATTGTCCATGTTTCTCCGGCATCGGGGGAATAATAAATATTTCCGTTATCGGTAGATCCTACTAGAGCATTGAAGTTTCCAGGAATATATTCTAAATCTACAAATGCACGGTTCGTAAGTTCTGTATC
>JAQVXQ010000234.1 GCA_028709085.1 Salinivirgaceae bacterium
TCCCTCTTCAATGCCACGCCAAACTTCGAGTTCGGCAAAATATTTCGATTTTGAATAGTCGCTGCTATTCTCCAAATTCTTATGCCAACAATCCTCATTGGCAGGCAGGTCTCCCACCGAATCGCCAATGGCAGCAATGCTGCTAAAATGAATCAGCCGTATATTTTTATTCTTGAACTCTAAAATTTGATTCACAACATTCCTTGTTCCAATAACATTAATGTTATGGATTTTCTGTTTTTTTCTGGGGTTGAACGATACAATCGCAGCGGTATGAAATACATAATCAACCTCACTAAAAAGTGAATTAAGATCAAGTCTATTAGTAACATCCCCTATAAAAACCTCCAGATGCTCCAATATTTCTGGCGTAACCTTCTCTTTGACAAAGGAGAGCAGTTCGTTGCGAGATTTGGAGCTACGCACCATGGCACGGACATTTGCCCCCTTCTCTAAAAGTTGAGCAATCAAATGTGTCCCTACAAAACCATTGGCACCGGTTACTGCTGCTTGCATTTTTTTTGGTTTAAAAGCATCGAAATATAAGGGTATAAAGCCTTAATCGTATTGTATGTTAAGTAAAAGAACGTAAAATTAACAAAACTATCATTGCCTTCTATATATTACGTTTCCCTTTTCCAAATTAGTTTCTTTCCAAATCCCAAACGATTATCAGTCAACTTAAGTACATGCGGAATAAAAATCCACATATGTAGATCGATTAATCGAGCATATGGAAAACGTTTTAAGTAACGCTGTTGTGCAATTTCTATGGTATCCCCATCGGCCAGAATGGTTATTCCCGACATTTGCAATCCTTGAATATTGCCAATTACACGGGTTTCTAACACTATATTACCGGCCACTTTGCTATTATTCAACGCTTCTGCGCCATGTCGCGTGGTATCTTCGGTGGTGAAAATAAAAACCTGTCGCTCTTCGTGCCATGCATAAAAACAACTTGCGCACCATGGTTGTCCCTGATTTTCAGTAGCTAGCGTAAATACGTGATGTTTTTTTATGAAACTAATTATTGGCTTATCAATTATACTCTCCATTTCTATTCGCTTCTTAAATAACTAAGTTATTGTAATCGACGTTTTAACTCTTCGCCAATTTTTGCATTATCAACCAAGTGTATGGTCTGAAATCCAATTCTGTTGGCTGCTTCGATATTTACTTCCATGTCGTCGATAAATAGAATCTCATTGGGCTGACAGTTAAGGTGTTTAATTACCTGATTGTATATTTCGTCGGCTGGTTTACGATATCCCATTTCGTAGGATAAGAAAAGTCCATCGAACAGAGAGTGAAAATTGTCGGTTAAGGTGTGATCTTTAATCTTTTGGTTGCAATATTCGAAATGAATTCGATTGGTATTGCTTAACAAATAGACGGGTGTTTTTCCTTTCAGTTTTTGAATTTCAGCAATAGCTGCATTGTTAAAATCGAGTAAAAGGGCATTCCAGGCATCATCTATTTCCTGGTCACTGCAATCAATATTCATTCGATTACGTATTTCAGAACGAAATTCATGGTCTGAAATCAGCCCTGACTCATATTTTTCATATGCCTTGGTTAAAAAAGTAGCTTTAGCCAACTCCTCCCTTGTTTTTCCCGTTAATTTAGCAAACGCTTGGTATGTACGATCAAAATCGATATCAATAATAACTCCTCCTAAATCGAAAATGATAAATTTTGGTTTCATTTTAATTCTAATTTTTAGTTTTTTTGGCCATTTGCAACAAAGATACACAACTTTGCTCAAGTATTCCCAAATCAACGGAAATAGGAGGTTGCATGGTTTTGTTCACAACATTTCTAATTTCCGCAATATTATTAATGGGATAATAACCGGGTTGTTGTCTCAAATGTTGAACCAGATACTCCTGCTCGCCCTGCTTGGGAGTTGCCATCATTATCAGTGGCTTGCCAATAATTGCCATATCCATAATGGTGGTATAACCTGCCAAACTAAAAATGGTTTTAGAAGATGCTAAAATTTCATAAAACTGTGCAGTGGGAAGATGTCCAGTCAAGGTGATGTTACCAACTTGTGATCTTTTCTTATTCGTTTTATTCGTAGGAAGAGCGCCAATAACCACAAAATTCCCTTCCATTGTCGATAATTCGTCAATCACACTTTGTATAAACAGATCTCTCCATGGTGATGGTCCTGAGGCGATTACGGCAAGCGTGAAATTCGTTTTCTCCTGAACTTCTCTATTCACTGAACTTCGAAATCGACTTAATGGTCCTACAAAGATCGAAGGAGATTTCAACAGAGCAGCATTTGAAAGTGCTCCAGCAAATTGGTTGTTGGTAGAATCAGGAATCAAACAACAATCGAACTTGTCAATTAAAAACCGATGTGGTTTTTGAATTATCTGACCTGCAATTCCTTTTTGTTGAATATTAACCTGATGCGTTACATAAGCACTTAGAGCGTGTTTTGATCGAAAGAAAGGACGATTATCGCTTATGATTATATCGATATTGAGCGATCGAGCAAGCTTTGTCGCCCAATATTTCTCTTGAAAAAATTTAAACAGAATCTTTGGTGACTGAAGAATGAGGGATAATGTTGGCGAAAAAATCTTGTAATATTTAATATTGTAACTGGGAACATTAACACATTCAAACCCATACTCATTCAACAGTTTTTGCTGATTCAGTGGAAGAGCAAAAATCACTTTAGCACCTAACTCTTCCATACATTCCGCCAGAGCAATCATGCGGGTGGTGTGCCCCATGCCCCAATCCAACGGAGCTATAAGAACACGTTTTGCCAAAACTTTATCGGTTTAATTCAAGGTTCCACACAATCTCTGTGTCCCAGTTTGCCCTTAAGATAACATTTTTTGTGTAGGGAATAACCTCTTCCGGTTGCTGATTTTTGTAGTAATCGCCAGTATCCCAAACGCCATTTTTGTTGGAGTCGATTAGTAATCTCAGTTGATATTTTCCCGGTTTTATATCTTTTGCAACAATGGAGTTGGTGGTTGGATACTCTGCTCTCCATTGGATTTTAGAATTAGTATCCAAAAGCTCAATAATCGATCCCTCCGGAAGTGTCCCGGATATATTTAGTGCTAAAACGCCGTATTCCGATTCGTTGCGTATAACAAATGAGTATTTTGTTGGCATGGAATGGAGTCCAAAAATATCCTCAATGGCCAAAGAGTCTAATTTTATTTCGTATTGAAAATCAGGATTATACTCATGCTCCACAACGGTTTTTGTATTGCTTAAATCCATTATTAATGATATTGGAATTCGGGTTCTAACCGTATCGTCGATTTGTGTTAACATGAGCATTTCGGCATTTAATTTCTCAACTGGATGTGAAAAATAGAGCTCCAAGGGCATATTAATCTCCAGTGCTCCCGACTTTATGTTTGTGGTTATCTCAACTATGGTGTCAAGCTTATTTATCTCTTTTGCGGAAATAA
>JAQVXQ010000235.1 GCA_028709085.1 Salinivirgaceae bacterium
CCTGGTACCTCCATAAGTGTTATCAAAAACGAGACTATCCTGTTGCCAGCAAAAGCATGGAAACAGTAGTTCGCCATTCTGGGGAATATAACCGCTGCAAATTACCTCTGGATAAACGTCAATGGCATGAAAACCTCCCTCTTGACAAGGAATTACTCCATACAATCCTGTAAGAGAAAACAGATCAATACGGGCTCGTGGTCGTGGTGGTATTGGTCGATAGTACGCTGATAGCTGGTCACTGTTCAGTAACTTTTCGTCCCATTTCATGACTACGGGCAGCTGACCTTTGGTGAAACAAACCCTGCTATCTAACATCCTTGTCCAAGACGTTATATGTCTTTTGGTGACAGAATCCTCATGCCAATCATGAGCAGTGTGTAAACCCTGATGCGTTAAATACACATTAAACTGTGTAGTATCAATCCATTGCCATCCTTCGTCAAATTGCGGGTCAATTACATACAGTCCTACCTCTGCCGAGGGGTCGTACCCAATCCAGATGGTGTCGCGTTGCCCTGTGGCATCCTCAAAACAGAGCGGCATTTCCCATTGCGGTTCTTGTTGGTATTTTTGGCTCAACAGGTTATGGCTTATCAACAATAACCCGGATGCCAGAAGTAAAAAAATGCGTTTTCTTTTCATCCGTTTTGTCTTTAATGGTTAAACATCTATTGAGTTGCAAATCATAAAATGGTCCGCTTTAGTTTGCAAAACAATGCAAATGTAAAACAATGAATGGATATACAAACATTTTTATTTTTTCTTTATATTGTCTTAGTTATAAAAGCACAACGGCGGATATTATCGAATAAAAAAGGCAGAAAAGTCGTGATAGCAAGGGTTAGTGTATAATTACAGGGTGCTTAGTGTTTTAGAGGAAGAGATTGAAAAACAGAACAAATTGCCATGAATAAAAATCCGCCGTAGTTGGTGGTAAATAGCGGTAGAAATTGTCAATTGAAATGAATCCTACGCTCCGTAGGTACATAACGTTATTGTTTTTGTTGAAAACGGACAACCATTAAATGAAAAAAGGCTGTTTGAGACTATTTTGATGTGGATTTGTTATTTGAATAACAGTCCCATTGCAAAACAATAGCCTCAAGCAGCCTTCTATTTATTCTAATTATTTAGTCTTTACTTGCAAAGCGACTCAATAAACGCAACATTTCAATGTATAACCAAACTAGCGTTACCATAAGTCCGAATGCTGCATACCACTCCATATGTTTTGGTAAATTGGCGGCCGATCCTTTTTCTATAAAGTCAAAATCGAGCAGTAGGTTCAATGCCGCCACTGCAACCACTACCAATGATATTCCGATTCCAAGAGGGCTACTGTCGTACATTGCGTCAAAGTGAACACCAAACATGCCTAAAATCCAAGTGGCAAAATAAGCAAGGGCAATCCCTGCGGTTGCAGTAAAGAGAATGCTTCTGAATTTTTCGGTCACTTTAATCCATCCTGAACGATAGGCGGTTAGCATTACTAACATTACGGATAATGTTAACATTACGGCTCTGAGGACGATGCCTGGATACATGGCTTCGAAAAATGCGGATATTGCACCTAAAAACAATCCTTCGAGCAGTGCGTAAGCTGGAGCAAGATATCCTGCCCACTCTCTTTTGAATGAAATGATCATGGCCACAGCGAAACCGCCAAGGGCACCTCCTAGCATCCAACCTTGAAATGATGCTGTTGTATCAGCCATTACTTTTGCCCAGATCCATCCGGCGGAGACAATGGTGAGGACTAAAAGAAGAAGGGTTTTGTTTATTGTACCACTAATGGTCATCGATTCGGTTTGTGTTCCGGCAACTCCCGCCGATCGGAAAATTTTATCGGTCAGGGTAGGGTTTGACGTTCTAAGCATAGTTTTCTAATTTTTAGTTATTAAGGTTCAAAATTCCAAAAAGTGTACCGTTTCCATTGAAGATTAATATTGGCATACATTTTTTTATTCCATTATCTATTTTGTCAAATTGACAGTGTGGTAGTGGATTTGTTAAACAAAAACAAGATATTTAATGACAAAAACAGCCGTAATTATTAGTGCAAACACCACAAAACTTTTGACTGGAATGTATTTGGATGCCGGAATATTGATGTACTTCCTTGTTAAAGTAATCATAACTATCTTTTCAACCGCAAAGGAGCAGAGTGTTGCCATGGCAATACCAAATATTCCCCACCAAATTCCCCACCAGACACTAAGGGTAACATTGGTTATGATCTCTAAGATGGATACCCAGATAAGAAGTTTATGTCGTTTAAATCCAACAATTATGGTTTGGGGAAGGAGCAGTCGAGGAACAACCAACAAAAGGTAAACATCGAACACGATTGCCGACTCTTTGAAACTCTCATTAAATACGTGAATAAAAATCCAGTCGCTAAAGATTAAAAACAGGGTGGAGATGGGCACTAAAATGTAGAGTAGCCGTTTTGTTTTATGTTTAAGTTCCGAGAGTTCTCGGTTGGGGTTTGTGGATGCTACCAACATGGGTATCATTGCATTGCTTAATCCCAGAGCCATAATTGTATTTAACGGCAGCTCCCGTGCGCCGTAGCGGAATACGGCAAATACTTGTTCGTCGAATAATGAATTTACAATGATTCCGTCGATATAAATCCCTGATTCAGCTATAATTGCAGACAGAAGTAGGGGCGACGAAAAGATGATAAATCGTTTTATCCATTTATAATCGGGTTTGTGAAATCCCGGCGAAAAGGTTGAAAACGAAGTGGCAATAAACCGAGATGCAGCAAAAAAGAGAGTGCCAATGATCACTCCTTCAATTGATTGGGTTATAATTGCTCCGCCAAGAGCAAAAAATACAAAAAATAGCGGCGTTATAAATCCACTTAGATAGAGCGGCAGACTCTCTTTGCGCAGTATAAAAGTATATTCCAACAACATCGACGGAGTCCACAGTAGGGAATAAAGGGTGGCACCTCCAATAATGAGTATGCTTTTGTTCTCGAACAGCGAAAAGCCAAACTGCGCAATGAGAAATAAAACAGTGAAGGCCATTGAAAGCGCACCAAAAAGATAGAATACCTGTGTAACTTGTTGGTTAACAATGGCACGCGATTGGGTTTCAACGTGTCCAAGCATTCCTCGAACCAAGGCATTAACCCAGAAAAAGTTAATAAATCCGGCGATAAATAGAAATAACTCATATTGTCCAATTTCGTAGGTCGATATTGGATTGCTCATCCATAACGACGATTTAGCCAATAGAACAGAAACCAGTAGCATACCGGCAAATCGGCCCATCATAAAGAACTGAAGACCAAAGGTTTTGCTTTGCGTTATTTTTTGTAGTAATTTCAAATCTCTAAATTGAGCGTGCAAGATACAACCTTGTGTTCGTTTTCGGAAAGTTCCGTTCTTTTTTTTAGTAATTTATGTG
>JAQVXQ010000081.1 GCA_028709085.1 Salinivirgaceae bacterium
CAGATGTACACGGGTTTTCTGATGTTTTATCTGTGGGATTCTGTTTAATCTGTGTGTTCGGTGTTCAATATGTGTTCCGTGTTCAGTTTTCTTTGCGGCTCTGCGGCTTTGCGTGAAAAACACCTCTCGCCAAGACGCTAAGGCGCAAAGGTTTATCGCTTTCATACAGCTAACTGCGTATTTATAATACACAACGAACAAAGCTATGTAGACAAAAAAACACCAAACTGCCCGAACAATTGTTATTGACTATCATTATTGTTTCATTCACTAATTTACCATTATCAATATTTTCAAAAACAATTACTCAAAATGTTGTATAACATATAAAATAAAAGGTAAATATGAAAAAAAAAAAATACGTTTGTATAGAAAATCACTAACATATAATATACCATCTGTCTAACTGTGGGGCTTCAGTTTTGTGCTGGCAAATGATATATCATAAATAAAGCTTCGGCACAAAGTTTTAATAAAGAAAAGTGGTTTCAGATAACAAATTTAATGACTTTAAAACTTTAATCTCTATCTATTTCTCACTGCTCTAATAAGTTTGGCTGCAGTTTACAGTTGTTCAGAATTAAACAAAATGAATGAAAATGAAAGTAGTAATACAGAACAGATTGTTATTTCAGACATTTTGATAAATGAATTAGCTGAATTACATAATCGAATATTTGTATCAAATGATACAAATATTCGATTATGATGCTCTTGATTACATCCAGGAAACAAAACAATGTTTTACATCAAACACTATCGATTTGCTATCTGATAATCAAAAGGCACAAGCATTGAAGAGTTTAGAACTAAAATCTCTAAAAAAATCCAACGGAGGTACCAGCAATTTACCTGTAGAATTCGAAGACTTAATCTCTGCTGTTTCAAATGCAGATTTTGAAAATAGTGAAAAACTGATATTTTTTTTATTAGAATCATATAATTTTTTAGATGATGAACTGTTATCTTGTAAGAAAATAGATAACTCTTTGGATGAAATATTAAAGGAGAGTGAACCCATTTTGCAACATCGAGAACTAATTGTACTTAAATCTTTTATGCAAACAATGAAAGCCTCTTCTCGATTTTGGTTCCCTATAGAACTAGGAGGTATTGGAGTTGGCTATGAACATATTGTTAAAATGAATAAAACGAACAAATCTGATCGACCGTGGTACGCTAACGCATTAATTTCTGACTGCTGCAGTATGGGAATTGGAATGGTTGGTGTTGCAGTAGCTGGTGCACTGGGCCCTGTTGGGTGGACTGCATTAGCAATTGCTGCTGGAGAAGCCATTGCTTCTTCTGGCATTGGGGCTGCCATTTAATCTTTATTAGGGAATGGTTACAATTTTTAATATCATCAAATCGCACTGCATGTTCGATATAGCCACAAGTGAATAATAATTCATCGCGGTAAGGTCCATTTGACTAAAACGTAGTCAACTACTGAATTTAATACCCTAAAATCAATCACATTGCTAATTAAAAATTACACAAAAAAAAACACGGATATGAATAGTAACCTGTTCTTCAAAGTTATTCTATTTTACATATTTGCCTTTTGTTTTACCATGTTTATCTTTAATCTGTATGAGATAATTACATTAAATAATATTAAAATAGAAACCTTTTATCGCGATATGATTAGATCTGCAATGCTCTCTCTAATCTCAACCGTTGGCTTTCAATTAAAAATTTGGCTTGCCTTACGAAATCGTACAAAAAGGAGTTGAAATTTAAGAAAAATAATCGAGCGACACGGAGAATTAAATCATCGTGTCGCTTTGTTCAATAAAAAGAGGGTGTGTTTTAGATCAACGTTTCATTATAGGAAACGTCCAAACTGTCTTAGCACCTTTGCCTTTGGTTATCATCGTCCTGACGTCAGGAAAATGATCGTCAATTTTAGGCCTGCATTAGAACAAGAATCCTTTGCTTTATTGATTACTTTCTCAAAGTTTTCCCATTTGCTATAACTGTCTTAGCCCCTTAAATCATCGGATGAAATTATAGAAAATAATCTATAAATTTACAACGATGAAAAAGAGAACATTTAACAAAGAGGAGAAGCTTCGGATAATCAAAGAAGCTTCCGAAAATGGGATTAGCCAAACCCTTGAAAAATATGGCATTTATCCTGCTTCCTACTATTCATGGAAGAAGAAACTCGAAGAAATGGGTGAAGAAGGGTTCCACCATGGAATGACCCCACAACACCTGAAGAGAATCAGAGAGCTTGAAAAAGAAAACAGTTCGCTTAAACAACTTTTGGCTGAAAAAGAGCTGGAAAACAAACTTAAAGGCGAATTGCTAAAAAAGAAGTATGCCCTGGAGAAAAAAAAGAAATAGTAACGCGATATATCTATCAGGGCATGAGGCGCGACAAAGCACTTGCAATAAGTGGACTCAGCAAGCATAAATATTACTACAAACCCTCAAAAAACAAGAGAGGTAGAAAACCTACCGAAACAACTTTTTTGATACAAGGGAGTGATGTTGAACGCGTTGATAATTCAGTAGTTATAGAAGAAATCAAAGAAATCCAGCGAGACCCGGACACCGATTACGGACACCGAAAAATGACCTATGCACTTCTTTTACTGGGGTTTATTATTAATCATAAAAAAGTGTATCGCTTGATGAAGCAACATCAACAGCTTAAACAGAAGAATCGTAGACATACCAGGGAGTTTGTAAAATACCGTAAAGTTTTACCTTCCAAGCCACTGGAGGTTTTAGAGATGGATATAAAATTTGTTTGGGTTGAAGAACATCGTATGAATGCATTTATACTCACCGTAATCGACACCTTTACCCGTGTGGTCTTGGGAAGAAAAACGGCATATTCTTTAAAGCAGAACGCCATAAAGGAATTATGGACGGAAATTATTGAAAATCATTTACAACCGAACGATTGTCTGAAAAAGACCTTGAATATCGAAATCAGGAATGATAACGATAGCCGATTCATTGCCAAATCAGTACAAAAATTCTTTGCAGAAAATAAGTTGCATCAAGTGTTTACGCATCCTTACACACCCCAAGAGAATGGACATATTGAGAGTTTTCATGCTATCCTTTCAGAACGATTAAACCGTATTACCTTTTGGTCTTTGGACGATTTAGAACAATGTCTGATTCTGTTTTATGAGAAGTACAACCTTCATAGAATACACTCTTCAACGGCCTATTTGCCACCTATGGTATTTTGGGAATGTTGGGAAAATGGAGAAATAGAAACCCGTGTTGATGTAAGGAAAAAACAAATTCGGCATAAGTTGCTAAGACCTTATCACGAATTATCGGGCAAAATGAGCCCGAGGGAAGTTCCTTGCCACCCTTTTCAAAGCCCGAAGGGATTTGAATTAAACGAAAAAAACGAAATGTACGGCGCCGAAACATTTCTACAACCATCGGTATAAAAATCACCCTCGGTTGTTCCTTGCCATTGCAAAATTGAGAAATGTTTTTTATGTTTGCAATATCTTCTAAAATTTAGTCCGAACAATAGGGGGCTAAACCAACAGTCAGGCAATTCACTAGTTGCAAACTCAATCCCAAAGCTCCAGCAAATAGGCGTAATGCTCTATTAACTTTAGGTCACGGGCTCATTTTTTTTTACTATTTTTGTGAGTTCGAAAATAGTCTGTAAAATTCAAGATCGTTGTAGAACATTTTATACAAAAAAAAGATAATGAAAAGAATTCCCAATAAAAATAGTGCCTTGTTTCGTTGTTTTTTTAAGTCGGCTTTGCTAGAAACGTTTTCGAAGTCGTTTTTTGCACTAATTATTGTTACTTTGTTTCTGCGTTTCTCAGAATTGGTTTACATGAACTGGATACGCTCCCTTTCAGCAAACTCGCTGATGCCCGAATTATGGGGATTTATTTCCGATTTCGCCGCCCTAAGTAAGTTTGGGGTAGTTTTGCTATTTATAGGTTTCTTGTTCTTTTGGAACAAATGTGTAAAAAATATATTTATTCAAGTTTTGTCTGTTGTTTATATTTTTATTTCTGTTGCCTCGGTATATTTTTTCTTAACAGCATTGGTCTTGTTAGATCATTCGGTGTTTACCTATTCCCTTTCCGATATTTTTGAAACCTTAATATCATCACAATTCGCTTTTTTGACGTATGTTTTTTTTGCAATTCCCTTTGTTTTTTATTTCATGTTTTATTGGCTTGGATCGAAGATAAAGTTTTTACCACAGATTTCCCTTGTTATATTATTGCTTGGCATTGTGGCTCATTTGGTGGTTATAAGATTTCAGAATGATCAGTACGATTTGATACAACAAAATCTTAGAACCAGTAAGGTCGATTATTTTATCACTAAGGGCATGGCCTATTTTTCTAAAAGTACGGAATCTGGTTCCGACAATGAAGATATTCAGAAAAAAGAATTTTTAAAACATCGCCAGGCCGATGGATTTTACAGCAAAGCCACTGGCATGCAGATTGCCAATATTCCCTATGCCGATGTTCCTGAAATGTTTATGTATCCTTTATTGCATAAGAATAATTATTCCCCACTTGATAATTATTTTCAACCTTTCCCAAAAACACCCAATATTGTATTGATCGTGGTGGAAAGTCTTAATGGACGTCTTTTCAATCCAAAAGAGGGTTTTTTAAAACATATGCCTTTTTTAGATTCCTTAAAAAATAACAGCCTCTACTGGTCCAATTGTTACTCCACTAGTGAAAGAACCTTTGGCGTTCTTCCCTCGATTTTGGGTTCGCTACCCTATGGTGAAAGAGGCTTTTCCGAGCTCAATCCTTTACCCGAGCATCTTTCTGTTACCCAGATTTTGAGTCAAAACGGATATTTTAGTTCCTTTTTCTATGGGGGATGGATTTATTTTCAGGGAATGGGAAATTTACTTAAGTATCAAAAAATCGATTATCTATCCGAGTCGTTTCCTTCCCATTATAAACCCATGGACAAAGATAGTAGCGGTTTTGCTTGGGGTTATCCCGATGGCGAAGTCTATAAACGTAGTTTTGAAGTACTCGATTCAGTCAAAAGAGACCCTTTCTTCAATATCTATATGACTGTTTCCACCCACCACCCATTCTCTATTCCCAATAGAGATAAATACTGGAAAAAAATGCAATCCTTAGCCAATAAGAATCCAAAAAGTTTGATCACAAAGGCAATCATGGCAAATCCTGAACCATATATTGCTTTTGCTTATGCCGATGATTGTCTTCGTTATCTATTCAGTGGGTATAAAAAACGAAACTTATATGAAAATACCATATTTATTATTACAGGCGATCATCATGCACATGAAATTGGATCCAAAAACATGCTTGAAATGTTTCATGTTCCGTTAATAGTATACAGTCCAAAACTTAAAAACCCCGGTCATTTCGATGCTGTTGTCAGTCACTTGGATATTGCCCCAACACTTATAAATTTTTTACGAAACCAACAGCATATAACCTCTTCTGAAATTGTTCATTGGATGGGTTATGGTTTAGAAACCAATAACAAAGCCAATAAAAAGTTTATTCCACTCATGCGAAACAATAAGGAAATCGATCTTTGTGTTTATGGGCAATACTTTTACAATCAGGGACATCTTTTTACATTTACCAATGGGCAAAACATTGTGCGAACTACAGACGATGATGTTCATCGCATGATATCCGGCCGGTTAAAATCGTTTGCCATGACCAATAAATATGTTACCCAAAACCAATTTATTGTTTCTCCAAGGATTATATATGCAAATTCAGAATTTAATACCCTTTTGCAATATCCAGAAGATCAGAGATCGAATATCCCGGGACTTCTTAATAAAAGCGACAAGGTGCAATATCAAGATTTAACGCTAGATAATACCTATTTATCGCTTACTTTTGATTTCGACATTAGAATGAAATATTCCGACACCCTCCCAAACCCCGATATTGGGATTCGTATTTATGACACGAACAATCAGTATCTCAACTATTATTACTTTAAAAATGAAAAATATACAACCTCAAAGGGCAAGGTTGGAGAATGGCATAATTACCATATTGTCCGACGTATACCCAATGAAAACCATTTGTTTCAGATGGGGAACAGGTTCGAGTTTTTTATTGATAATGTGGGGAAAGAGATTGAAATTGAGCGATTTAATTTAATTGTAATCGGTGAAAAAATAAAAAAGTCAGATCATTAATACCATTTTCTCTTGTTCCGTTAGCATCGTTTGCTATTATTTTGTTTTTATTCCGGTTAATCGAATGTCCGAGCTTCAATTACCACAAAAGGTTGTCATTTCTACTCCTGACGGATTAACCAATTGGGAGGCAAGACTTTATCGAGTTTCAGATACTATTACTATATTTGAAAAGTCCACCGTACGTATTGTTTTGGCTGATACTGTTGGTCAATTTCCCGGTAACGGTTTAAACGTAATAATAAGACCAACTTGCGACACTCTTAAAGTACAAATAACCAGCAAATCACAAACGATGATAAATCGAATTTTGAGCAAATAATTCCTTAAAATTGTTGAACAATAATGAATCTCAAGCTCCTCGTCTTTTTCTGCATGTTTCTTATAACATCTTGTGCTATCAACCCAACAGATTACAGCATGTATAAACAAAACTTTTTACCTTATCCCTTGGAAACAATAACTGATACCACATATTTCAGCAAGTATCGTGAAATAAAGGCTGGAAAATTGAACGAAATAATCAAAAAAAATAAAACAACGGCTGTTTTCTTGAGTAACATTACATGCCCAAGCCCGGGAAATAAAATTAGAATTTCGGCTTACGAAAAAATAGTCAAGGAGATGGGTAATGTAACCCCGGTGTATGTTTTCTCAGGTTTTAGGATACCAACAATTCATATGGTTTTAGAAGGAAATGATATTCAGGAAAATATGCACTTCATACATCACACCTACAGCAGCAACATAGGAATCATGGAGCACAACTTCTTTAAAGAGCTGGGCATAGAGCTTAAATCGGACAAGTTCCGCCGCGAGCCTTTAGACTGGGCAATTTTTCAGGACGAAAAACTCATTCAAAAATGCCATTCCGATTTCGAGGGGGTGGAGTTAAGGAGGTTTTTACAATCGTTGAAGACTGTAGAATAGATTCGCTGAACATAAAAAAGTTTGGGGGTGAAATGTATTTACAACAAAATGGCGAGAAAATTGGATTGTAATCGCAAATAAAACGGTATATTTGCGATTACAATCAAAAAAACACGAGTATGATACGAAGAGTTTTGGAGGAAGCCATTGGATTAAACGTCACATCAGAAGGGAAAGCCATTATTTTGCTGGGCGCAAGGCAAACCGGAAAGACGACACTCTTAAAACAGATTCTGTCAACAAGAACCCAGGTTTTATGGCTCAATGGCGACGAAATGGACACCGTAGCATTATTCAACAATGCATCGGCAACAAGGCTTCGTCAATTTTTTTCGGGTTACTCCATTGTTGTTGTCGATGAGGCCCAGAGAATTGAGAACATTGGATTGCGGCTAAAATTAATAACCGATCAAATACCCGAAATTCAGGTAATTGCCACCGGTTCCTCGGCATTTGAACTTTCCAATAAAATTAACGAACCCTTAACGGGCCGAAAATGGGAATATACTCTTTTCCCTTTATCCTTCCAGGAACTTGTAAATGAAAATGGCTTACTTGAGGAACTCCGGTTATTGCCCCAACGATTGTTGTACGGGTGTTACCCCGAAGTTGTTTCCAATCCGGGAAAGGAGAAAAATATTTTAAAGCAATTAACTGACAGTTATTTGTATAAAGATATATTGATGTGGGAACAGATTAAGAAACCCGACAAATTGTTAACACTTTTACAGGCACTTGCTTTTCAGGTAGGAAATGAGGTGTCTTATAACGAGTTGGGAAAACTGGTTGGCCTAGATAACCAAACAGTGGAAAAATACATTGAATTGCTTGAAAAAACATTCGTTATTTTCCGGTTAACGGCTTTCAGCAGGAACTTACGGAAAGAGTTGAAACTTGGACGTAAAATATATTTCTATGACAACGGTATTCGTAATGCCCTCATAGCCAGTTTTTCTTTGCCCGAACTCCGAGCTGATATTGGAGCTCTTTGGGAAAACTATCTTGTAAGCGAACGTGTAAAGTTCTTACAATACAACAATATTTGGACAAATCGCTATTTCTGGCGAACGCAGGATCAGCAGGAAATTGACTACATTGAGGATTTGGATGGTACGCTCTATGCCTATGAATTCAAATGGAATGAAAAGAAAGTTGCAAAACTCTCTAAAACGTTTGCCAATGCCTATCCTCAACACTCTTTCGAAACCATTCATAGGGGGAATTATCAGGACTTTTTACTGCCAATGGTTCCATAATTGAGTCCACTCCGAAAAGAAGGCTATTTTGGGCTAAAGTCCAGTAAGTTGTTGATAATCAATAACCACGGGCTTAAGCCCGTAGTTAGTCAAAACAGCTGATTTGCTGGGCTTTAGCCCAAAACTTGTTCATCAATCCATGTTTTTCGGAGTGGACTCATAATTCTCTGTATTTTTAACTTCCTGTGTTTATTCTATGGTAATTATTCCGTTTATATTACAAACAAATGTAGAGACGCAACATTTTTGCGCCTCTACAATGCATAAAATCGAATTTTTATTGGGCTGTCATTTGATAAGCTAGCCCTTCGGCCACTTTTTCAAAGGCTTCTACTACCTGAATTTCAGACTGATCGTAAATGGACAATCCTTTTTCGGCGGCTTCGCCAACCTCGGCTACCAAAGGAATTTGAGCTAACAGCGACGTTTTCAACTCCAACGCCAGGATGTTTCCACCGCCTTTCCCAAAAATGAAGTATTTTTCATCGGGGTGGGACTTGGGTGTAAACCACGACATGTTTTCAACAACCCCCAAAATAGGAACATTCACCTGACTTTGACACTTTAAAATAGGTCATTTTGTAAATGACTGTAAAGCAACGCTTTGTGATTTTTGCGACGCCATTTAGGGTGTCGCATTAATTTTTTTTCTAAATTTGCCGCATGTATGTACGCAGAAAACCAAATAGATCAGGAAGTACGAGTGTCGTAGTCGTTGAAAAAAAGGCAGGCAAAGTTTGCTACCTGAAAACTATTGGCGTTAGTTCTGATCAGCAAGAGATTGACGAATTAATGGATCTGTTCGGTGTTTTTCTTCTGGTTTTAATTGGAATTGAGTTACTTGATACCATAAAAGTTTATCTGCGCCGGAATGTGGTACACGTAGAAGTAGTTGTTTTGGTGGCTATTATTGCTTTAGCCAGAAAAGTAGTGGTTTTAAAAATCGAAGAATTATCGGGGAATCATATCTTGGGAATTGGGGTACTAATTGTTTCGCTGTCAATTGCCTATTACCTAATTAAAAAATCGGGACTGCTTGTGTGTGATCTTAACGATAAGGATAAAAGCAATGCACTGGAAAAAGAAAATGAATAGATTATAACACTATAATATTCAAATAATTAAAACTTTTTCTTTTCCCATTCCTAAACTTAACAATTGTACAAACTATGAAATGGAATTTTAGCACAAATCCCATAACCAAAGAACAAACATCGTACATTAAAGGAGTTGGTATTTTACTGATTGTTCTACACAACTTTCTCCATTGGGTTGGACCCAATCCGGGGGAAAATGAGTTCGATTTCGCAGTATCTCGGGGCAATGCCCTTTTAAACCAACTGGTGGAAATGCCAACGGAGTTTCTTAATATTCTTTTTTCCTATTTTGGACATTTTGGGGTTCAGCTTTTTATTTTCATGAGCGGTTATGGACTAGCATTGTCGTTTATGAATTTTAAAGGATCTAATTTACAATACATTAAGTCAAGAATAACCAAAATATACCCCACGTTTTTAATTGGAATTTTTGTTTTATTGGTCTATCTGGCCTATACGCGAGGTGGTTTTCCCAACATGGATTGGTGGACACAAATGAGCTACAAACTATTGATGATTAACAACTGGATGCCCGACGAAGCTTTGTCCATTAACGGGCCTTGGTGGTTTTACAGCCTGATATTTCAGTTATACCTATTGTTCCCATTTGTTTTTTACTGTATAAAACGATGGAACAGTGCAGGTTTCATTGTAATGTCGGTTGCTAGTTACGCTTTGATTTTCTCCACATTTCAACCATTAATGCACTCGAAACTGTACATAATGGCCAATGCTCCTGGGCATATTCCCGAATTTGCCTTGGGTATTTTCTTAGCCTTAAATCCCAAAATAAGAATAAATATTTGGTTTATAGTGCTTTCTGTTATTGCATTTATTTGGGGAAACATTCACTTTTCAGGTTTTCCGTTTACCTTTTTGGCCATATCACTTTTAATGTTCGCATTGTTTCAAAGAATCTTTAAACGTAGAAAAAACGCACTTACCCAAACTCACTATTTGGTTTTTTACGGAAATCTGAGCATGTATTTGTTTGCCGTTCATGGATTTTTTAGACCACAAATAATTGGGCTAATCCAAGGTGGTCCGTGGTGGATAAAGCTCTTTTATGCCCTTGTTTTTCTGTTAATAACCACCGGAGTGGCCCTGTCGGCCAGAAGTTTACACAGCTCAATTAATAACTTGATTTTCAACACAAAAAACCAACTTACGCACCTGGTCGCACGCGATAAAATTGCCCATTTTATCCAACGATATCGGTTAGGCGAGAGTTTAAAATTGTTGGCTCGTTTCTTTATTATTTCAATTCTATCGGTAGCCATTCTTAGAGTGGCCATGATGCTCTATACCTCCATGGATAATAGTTCGGCAAACATCGATTTTCTACATCTTTATTATGGCCTGTTACGCGATCTTCTAGTGTGTGCACGATGGTTTGTCTTACTCATAATTCCAGCCTTTTTGTTCGGCATTTGGAGCAAAGTGGCTACGAAAATTTTTCTTTATTCCACCACCCTACCACTCATTGTTTTAACGGGAATTCTTAGTTATTTTTTCTTGAAAAACCAAGTTCCGCTAGAAAAATTTGAATTGACCGAAATTGCATTTAGCACTATATCAAGCCTTTGGGGTTTCTTGTTTATTGGACTAGGGCTAATTAGTTTTCTTGTTTGGCCGCGAAATAAAACGGTACCAGCTTTTACATCGTTCATACTTTTAATTACAATAGTTGTAGCCGGCTTTACGCCAAAGCCTTGGTACATAAACCCGCCGAAAACAAAATTTCAAAGCGAAAAATTATATTATCAAGCCGTGAACTATGCTGTCCATTTCGTCGACCATGCCCTGGAAGAATACGCTTTACGAGAAGAGAAACTTGAATATTCAAGAGCTCTATCGCTGATCAAAGAAGATTTTCCGCAATTTGGCGCTTCTGATTTGGAATTCCCACTCGTTCATAATCACCAGCCAAATGATACTCTTCGAAGTTTCTTTGAAGCCAGGCTGTCACAACCTAATTTTGTGTTTATACTAATACCAGAAATCTGCACGGAATACAGCGGTCTGGCAGCCAACGCTTTATCGGTCACACCATTTTTAGATTCTATCGCACGAAAAGGGTTATACTGGCCAAACTGTTTGGCTTTAACAACCGAAATTACACATAGTTTACCAACAATCTTTAGTTCCGTTCTTTCGGGCGGCGATTTTATGGCTGCAAGAAGCGATATGCCAAACCACACGTCTCTCATGACCATTGCCGAAAGTTTTAGGTATAAAAGTTCGGTATTTTTTGGTGGAGATGCCGAACACAATGGAATGTTGCATTATTTAGCAAGAAACAAAACCATATTACCTTTAACCAACCGCAATCCAAATGTGGAGGCCGAAGCTAAGAATGAATTTGGCTATCTTGGTTGGCACGATTTGGAACTCATTGAACGCCGATTAGAAAACAATTGGAAAACCGATAGCGCTCCCTTTATTGACATTTACGTAACCTCTTCATCTAAATTCCCCTATACTTATCCAGACAAAGAAAAATGGCAAACCTTGCTAAGGCAGCACCTTATAAACAAGGGAATTGGGGAATCCACAATATCGTCAAATCTTGAATATCTTACTTCCTTGTTTTTTACCGATTATGCCATGCGTAAATTATATGAGGCCTATAGCAAAAGATCGGACTACAAAAACACCATTTTTATTGTGACCGGAAGCAGTCATTACAATGCAACTGATTCCTTACCAGCAATTAAAAAAAACTTGGTACCCTTGATAATTCATGCACCTCCAAACCTTCGGTATAACAATCACCATCGGTCGTTTGTCCGAGGACAAATATAAAAGTTTAAAATTGTAAAAAAAATGCTTGGTTATTTAAGGTTAATACAGGTCATTATTTTTTGTTTACCATTGTCAGCGTAATCCTTGTACGAGAAGGTAACCGACTGGTCGTCAATGCTCAGTATCCTTTCGTTAGAAATGGCCACACGGTGCGTGTATTGACCAAGATAGCCAATAATATGCGTGTGGTTTCCCAACGATGGCTGGCAAAAGACAACCCAATCGCGCGCCCAGGCTTTTTCCAGCAACGGTTTGAACGTGTCTAACAGTTCGGAACGTTTCAAATCGGCTTTCAACCGCCGCAGAAAACTTGTACGGAATGCGGCACTCAGTTGCCTGACCGGAAAAAGAAACTGCCGTTTTGAGGCAACGTGTTTCAGTTTGCCATGCAAATCCAACCCTGCAGCCGGAACAATGCAGTGGACGTGCGGGTGCAACGACAGGTTTTGCCCCCACGTGTGCAAGATGCAAATGGCTCCCGTTTCCACGCCGTAATGGGTGTAAGCAAATGTTTGCAGAACATCCCAAACGGCCTGAAACAGGCGTCGGTAAAACAAACCGCTGTCGTGCAAAGCTATGGCGTTGAGCTCTTCGGGAACGGTAAATACTACGTGGAAATGACTGCATTTCAGGGTATTGGTAATGCAATCGTCCACCCAGAGCATCTGGTTCGAAGCCTGACACTTGGGGCAATGCCGGTTACGGCAACTGTTGTAGCTTATGCGCTCTTTTTGGCAACAGTCGCACCGTTCGACATGCCCACCCAGTGCCGATGTCCGACAGCGCAACAACGAATTTAGCGTATAAAGTTGAAACGCGTTGGGGTTGCACTGTTCTTTAAAGGGCTCGAGGAATCGCTCAATGATGTGGGCTACTTCGAATTGTCCCCGTCGCATGGCTTGCCGGGATAGAGGCGGTCAAAGGGGCTGTGGGCCTTGATAATGTCGCATTTGGCCACATGAAGGTAAATCAACGTGGTTGCGATATCGGCATGGCCTAACAGCTCTTTCAAAGTAACAATATTAACGCCCTGTTCCAGCAAATGCGTGGCGTAACTGTGGCGCAACGAATGCAGGTTGACCTCTTTGGTAATGGAGGTCTTTTTCAAGGCCTCGCGCATGACCCAACTGAGGCCGGTTCCACTAAAACTGCCATTGGGCTGTTTTCCATTGAAAAGGAAGTCGAAGGGATGTTCGGCATCGAGGTATTTGCGCAACCCAATGGCAATGCGGTCAGAAAGCGGCACAATGCGGTCTTTGCGGTATTTACTTTTGCGGATATGGATGGTTTTCCGCTCGAAATCGACATCGGCAATTTTTAGGTTAACCAGTTCCATGGAGCGCAACCCTGCCGAGTAGGCCAAAGACAGAATCACACGGTGTTTAAGCAATGTGGGAGCACTAAAGAGTTCGCGCAACTCGCTTTGGTTGAGGATAACAGGCAGTTTGTTATCTTCGCGGATTGGAGGAAGGTTCACAGCTCGTTTACCCTGCCCAATGTGCCTGAAATAGTATCGAAGCCCATAGACCATGTGTTTGAAATTGCTTCGCGAAGGTGTTTTGGACGCCAGCGCCAGTCCGGTCAGGTACTCGTTAATTTCGTCATCGGAAATGTGTTCCGGCAAACGGTTAAAGCTGAGACTGATGGCAGCAATCCGCCGCATGTAGTTTCCCAACGTGCTTTTGCTTTGGTTGCGCATGACCACTTGTTGTTCCATGGTACGCATTACTTTTTCGAAGCCGTTGATGTCGGCCATGGCTCGTTCTACGATAGTGAGCCCTTTTTTGGTTCTACCCATTGTGTTATAGTTTAAATTGTTAGAAAATATGCCTCAAAAGGCATTGTTAATTAAACTACAACACGTAAATTTGTGGGAAAGGTTACCCGACTGTTAGGGAGGGTTTAGTTCAATCGAGTAGACGCCCCACCAGCTTGAGCTGATGGGGAAGCCTCTCACACCACCGTACGTACGGGTCTCGTATACGGCGGTTCGTCAAGATGTGGGGAAAATAATTGAAGCTTTCGGCCTGAGTTT
>JAQVXQ010000236.1 GCA_028709085.1 Salinivirgaceae bacterium
AAAGCTGTTTTGTCTTTCAAAGTTTCCATTGGATGAATATCCTGACTGCAAATCCAAGCCAAAGGAACATGCTCTTTGATGGGAATAAAATCGGCGGTAAATACAAGTTTCCCCTTGTTTGTACCTACAATCAACATTATGTGTCCAAGGGTGTGACCATCGGATAATTTTATAAAAATATCGGGATTAAAATAAGAATCATTTTCAATCAAATGTAGTTTTCCCGAATTGTAGAAAATGGATAAATCTTCTTCAAAAAAAGCTTTGGCTTCTCTAAAATTGGGGTTTTGACTCGATTCCCAATTTGCTTTTGAGCAATGATATTGAGCATTTGGAAAACGTTCTTTTAAGATTCCATTTTCATCATAATAGCTCGCACCTCCAGTATGATCCCAATGCAAATGCGAGAAAATAATATCTGTAACATCTTCTGGGGTTACGCCATATTTTGCTAATTGAGGAAGAAAATTTTCTCGAGCCCATGGCTGCGAAAAAGAGTAATATTTGTCACTTTGTTTGTTGCCCATTCCTGTGTCAAACAAAATAATCTGTTTGCCCGAAAAAACAAGAAGGCAACGCGAAGAAACGGGAATCATATTATTTTCATCGGTTTTTACATATCGACTCCAAACAGATTTTGGCACCACTCCAAAGCAAGTTCCACCATCAATTTTCCAGTGTTCGGCAACAATTGGATAAACTTTAGTCATTGTCAAAAATTTTCCACAAAACTACAAATTTTATCCCGAATGAACGAAAAAACTTAGCTCTCATATCTAAACATACACCAGTTACTATGTAATAATGCATAAATGAAAACACATTCGATATTACAACCATTGCTTTTCCATCACGCTACAACGGTTTTACAGGTGGTTTATTTAATGCTACAAACACAACATCTAACCCTTATGCCCGCATAATCCATGATGAAACCATGATGTATTCGACCCTGTTTTGGTACGACCGTTTGGGCAGGATGGTGGTGAGTCGCAACACCAAGCAGTTCAATAAAAACGCATACAGCTATACCCTTTACGATGCATTGGGACGCATTAGCGAAGTAGGCGAAATTAACGAAAGTGAATCACCAACTATGAAATTTTCCGAAGTATTTGGCGATTACGTGGGCAATGTTTTAAACCCAAACACAATCAACGACAGTAAGTATGCCGATTGGATAGCTGCCAATGCACGCACGCAGGTGACCCGTACATTTTATGACAGTCCGATAATCAGCGAAGTTGATATTACGCAGGACAATTTACGCAAGCGGGTAGCCACAGCCACATACAGCGATGTTTGGGATGCCGATTCTACCGAATACGACCATGCCACCCATTACAGTTACGACATTCATGGCAATGTAAAGACCTTATGGCAGGACAATCGGGCATTAGATAGCATCAGCGGAGTGAATATTTCTCAACGCTTTAAACGCATCGATTACGATTACGATTTGGTGAGTGGCAAGGTGAACGAGGTACGATATCAGGCGGAGCAGCCCGATCAGTTTACGCACCGTTATGAATACGATGCCGACAACCGGATTAAAAATGTAAAGACCAGTCGCGACGATGTGTTTTTCGACAATGACGCATCCTATTATTACTATCTACACGGACCGTTGGCACGGGTAGAGTTGGGCGAGGACAAGGTTCAGGGCATCGACTACATTTACACTTTGCAGGGTTGGATAAAAGGGGTCAATTCCAATAGTTTGGATGCCAAAGTTGACCCAGGCATGGATGGCGACATGTCGGGTAGCAATCACAACTTTGCCAAAGATGCTTTTGGTTATACTTTAAATTATTTTAATGGTGATTATCAGGCAATTAACCCTGATAAAACGTCTTTTGAAACTAATTTTATTGCCCATACCGAAAATTTTGATAATTTAGCGCATGATGCACCAAATCTCTACAACGGAAACATTTCGAGCATGGCAACAACGATAGTAAATAACAAAGAATACGAAGTTTTACCGCAGTTTACCATGTACAAGTACGACCAGTTGAACCGACTTAAAAGCATGAAAGCCTTTGCTGATTTCAATTTTGAAAGAAACGTATGGGAGTATGATGGATATAAAGGACGTTATGAAAATAATTTCGAATACGATGCAAACGGAAATATACTATCTTTACAACGTAATAATCAAGCTGGAGTTATGTTCGATAATTTCACATATCAATATCAGAAAATTGACAATAAAATGTTGAGTAATCGTTTGTATCATGTGAATGATGATGTGAATATGAATAGCATTATGACCGATGATATAGATGATCAAGGTGATTTTTCGGAAAAAGAAATCAACACCATCAACAATTACGGATATGATGAGATAGGAAATCTTACCCGTAACACCCAAAAGGAGATTGCCGAAATAAAATGGACAGTTTACGGCAAAGTGCAGGAAGTTATCAGAACCCAAGGCAGCAGCAAAAAGAACCTGAAATTTGAGTACAACGCCACCGGACAACGCATTGCCAAACACGTTTATAGCTCTTATTGGAAGCCGGAGTACACCGATTATTATGTGTATGATGCACAGGGCAACATTATGTCGATTTATCGCTTGAGTGTGGATGAGCAGCAGCAAACCGCCTCTTATACCCTCACCGAACGACCCATATATGGAAGTGGCCGCTTGGGTGTTGACAAAGCCACCCTTGAGTTTATGGGCTACACACCGCCCACAAATGGGCTTACAAACCATGTTTTAGGGCTGAAACAGTACGAAGGAAGCAACCATTTAGGAAATGTTTTAACGACATTCTCTGACAAAAAAATACCTGTTGAAAACAACGGAGTAATAGATTATTACAATGCTGATGTAACAAGCTCTACTGACTACTATCCCTTTGGTGTTACCATGAAAGGGCGTGATTTTAACAGCAGTACCAGCCGTTTTGGTTTTAACAGTATGGAAAAAATTGAAGAAACCGAAACCATGGACTTTGGAGCACGGCTTTTGGATGGGGACTTGGGGGTTTGGCTGGCGTTGGATCCTTTGGCAGCGAAATATCCGGGGATGAGTCCGTATTGTTTTGTGGCGAATAGTCCGTTAATTTTTGTGGATCCGGATGGGAGGGAAGTTAAAGCTCACGACGCTGCATCTAAAGATTTAGTAATAAAAACTATGACTTTTTTATTTGGCGAAGAACATGGTTTTGGGTTTGATAATAATAATAATTTGTTGCATAATGGAGTAATGCCAGAGAAAATGACGAATGAGCAGCAATTAATGTTTAAATACGTAGTAGAAACTTTAGTTGAATCAACCACTTTAACTTATGTTCAAGTTACTAATCAAGATTTTAATACTTATGAATCTGCAACAATGATTATTCCTGAATATCTTGGTGAAAAAGTATCAGGCAGGTCAACATTTATTGGGGAGGGTAAAAAAATGACT
>JAQVXQ010000082.1 GCA_028709085.1 Salinivirgaceae bacterium
GGATGAAGCTCAGTGGTTAAACCATTCCATACTGGAACACCAGCATGTTTAGCCAAGGTTTCAACGATTTCCTGAGAATAACCGCGATATTCAATGCCGTCGTACATACGACCAAGCACACGTGCAGTATCTTCCATTGATTCTTTTTTACCCATTTGTGAACCGGACGGTCCTAAATAGGTAACTTGAGCTCCTTGATCGTATGCTCCAACTTCGAATGCACATCGTGTACGAGTTGAGTCTTTTTCGAAAAGCAGAACTACATTTTTTCCTTTTAGCCTTTGTTGTTCAGTTCCAGCATATTTAGCCGCCTTTAGGTCAGCAGATAGGTCAAGGAGAAACTGAATCTCTTTTGGTGTGAAATCTAAAAGTTTCACAAAACTTCTGTTTCTTAAGTTAAAAGCCATGATTTTTTTTATTTAAATTATTATACAATTAAAATTTTATATTAACGCACAATTCTAGTTTGATAAATGGGCTCTTCGGGAGTATCCGGAAAATGTATAAAGATGCATTCCGAACCGCCACTTTCAATAAATCGAATAGCTCCTTTAACCTTAGGTGCCATGCCTCCAGCACTAAATCGGCCCTCTTCAATATATTTTTTGGCCTCGGCAATGGGAATGACGTCTAAAACCTTTCCCGTGGCACTTCCGTCGTCAATAACAATTCGCTTTAGGTCAGTAAAAATGTAAAATTCATCGGCATTTATTTGCGAAGCCAATAAAGCAGAAGTATGATCTTTATCGATTACTGCATCGATTCCCTTCAGATTCTTTTGCTCGTCGTAATATACGGGGATTCCACCACCACCAGCAGCGATAACGATATGTCCATCTCGGGCAAGTTTTTCAATTACTTTGCTATTTCCAATCTGTGTTGGAAGCGGTGAAGGTACAACTTTACGCCAACCTATTCCATCGGGATCTTCTTGAAACATCGAATTTGTATCAACAGAAAGTTTTGCTGCCTCTTCTTTTGAATAATAAGGACCAATGGGTTTTGTTGGTTTTGCAAAAGCAGGATCGTTTTTATCAACTAAAACCTGAGTAATAAGGTTTACAACTCCTCGATCTAAATCCTTAGCAGGCAAGATGTTTCTAAACTGCTGTTCAATTAAATAACCTATAAAACCTTGTGAATATGCGCCGCAAACATCCAATGGCATTTCAGGAATGCCGTGAAGTTGCGAGCCTGCATGATTCTGGAGTAGTATATTCCCAACTTGAGGTCCATTTCCATGTACCATTATAAAATTATGCTCTGGAGTTATTAAATCGAGTAAATATCCTAATGTGGTCTGTACGTTTTTTTGCTGTTCTTCAAATGTTCCTTTTTGACCAGCTCTTAAGAGAGCGTTTCCGCCTAATGCTATTACAGCTAACTTTTTCTTTGTCATATTACTGTTTTTTATTAATTCTATGATTCTTCATATTAATTGATTTCTTTTATTCGAGAACGCAAATCTATAAAATTTTTACCACCTTAAAATGATTTTTACAAAATTATGTCCCTTAACATATAAAGCGTCCAGTGTATTGAATATGGGCAACATAAAAATCGGAAGGCAAAATGCATTGATTAAATGATTATATTAAACTAAATTGAACGCAAGGGACACGGATGACACGAAGAACACGAATAATCACAGATAAATAATCCAGCATAAATTAACATTCCCTTAAAATCCGTGTAAATCTGCGTTATCCGCAACATCCGTGTACCATTGAAAAAAACTATGTGGTAAATTTTAAACGGAAAGAAATGTAAAACCATAAAGAATTGTTTACTTTTGTACTCTCTAGCAAAACGTATAAAAACTAAATCCCCTATAAATAATGATTACAGTTTCGAATCTAGGAATACAATTCGGGAAACGAATTCTATTTCAAGATGTTAACCTCAAATTTACACCCGGCAACTGCTATGGAATTATTGGTGCTAATGGAGCCGGAAAATCCACATTTCTAAAAATACTGAGCAAAGATATAGATCCAACTCGCGGTAATATTACGCAAGGTCACGGAGAACGGCTTTCCGTTTTGAAACAAAACCACACTGAATTTGATGAATTTACAGTATTAACTACTGTTTTAATGGGTCATACTGACCTTTGGGCTATAATGCAAGAGAAGGATGCCCTCTATTCAAAAGCCGATTTTACCGAAGAGGATGGAATAAGAGCATCGGAACTGGAAGATCGATTTGCCGCCATGGACGGTTGGAATGCCGAAAGTGATGTTGCCATGCTGTTAAGTGGTTTGGGTATAAAAGAGGAGTTTCACAACAAACCGGTTAAGGAACTCGATGGGAAACAGAAAGTTAAAGTTCTGCTTGCTCAAGCGTTGTACGGGAAACCCGATAACCTCCTACTTGACGAGCCAACCAACGATCTTGACTTAGAAACGGTAAACTGGCTTGAAAACTATCTCTCAAACTTTGACAATACAGTTTTAGTTGTTTCTCACGACCGTCACTTTTTAGACTCCATTTGTACACATATTGTTGACATCGATTATAGCAAAATTCAACTTTTTCCCGGGAACTATAGTTTCTGGTACGAATCGAGCCAATTGGCACTCCGTCAACATGTTGCGCAAAACAAAAAAGCGGATGAGCGCAAGGCAGAACTTCTTGAATTTATTGCTCGGTTTAGTGCTAATGTGTCAAAATCGAAACAAACAACCAGTAGGAAGAAGATGTTGGAGAAACTCAATGTTGAGGAAATTAAGCCTTCAACTAGAAAGTATCCGGGCATTATTTTCACTCCGGAGCGAGAACCCGGAAACAATGTGCTAGAGGTCAGCAATTTGAGTAAAACTATTGCCGGAATCCCTCTTTTCAAAAATCTAACGTTCAATATCGAAAAGAACGATAAAATTATATTCCTATCACGGAATACGCGAGCCATGACTGCCCTTTTCGAAATTCTTAAAGGACATTCCACCCAGGATACAGGAACTTTTGAATGGGGACAAACAATACTAAAAGCCTATCTACCATTAGAATACGACGAATTGTTTAATACAGACATGTCGCTCATGGAGTGGCTTTCCCAATTTTCAACCGATACTTCAGACGCCTTTTTACGCGGATTTTTAGGCAAAATGTTATTCTCTGGCGAAGAGATTTTCAAAAAGACCAGCGTACTATCGGGGGGAGAAAAAGTTCGTTGTATGATTGCGCGTATGATGATACGTAATGCAAATGTCATGTTGTTGGATACACCAACAAACCATCTCGATTTAGAGTCAATTCAAGCCTTCAACAACACATTAATTAAATTTAAGGGTAATATTTTAATGTCGTCGCATGACCACGAATTTATTCAAACCGTATGCAACCGAATTATTGAAATTGGTCCCAATGGAATGATTGACAAGATTATGGATTACGACGATTACATAAGCGACGAACGACTACGCGAACAACGAAACAATTTATATTTGTAAAAAATCGAGTCCGCAAAGAGAGGATTAAAATGAAACAGTACGGAGCAAAAGAGGAGAAAATAAATGTTGTTTCCCATGCCATTGGGATCGTGCTAGCATCCGTGGGATTAATATTGTTGCTAATTAAGGGTTTTATCCATAAAAATCCAACCAACATTATTAGTTATACGATTTTTGCATTGAGTATGATTCTACTGTACACTGCTTCAACACTTTACCACAACTCGAAAGAGGAACAAAAACGAAAACATCTTAAAATATTTGACCACGCATCCATTTATATACTAATTGCTGGATCCTACACTCCCTTTGCGTTAATAGGGCTTCAAGGCACTATTGGATGGCTCATATTTGGAGTTGCATGGGGAATTGCATTAACGGGAATAATTTTAAAACTATTTTTCACCGGTAGATTTAAAATTGTTTCCACCATTATGTATGTTCTGATGGGCTGGATCGTAATATTTGCCATTGGACCATTGCGGGAACGTTTATCAACTGAAGCGCTTTTTTGGTTATTTGCAGGAGGCGCATCCTATACTATTGGTGCTTTGCTATATAGCATTAAGAAAATTCCGTATAACCATGCAACGTTTCACATTTTAGTATTAGGGGGAACATTTTGCCACTTTATTGCTATTTACCTTTACATCTAATTAAAACAGTAACGGAGTTGCGTAACCAACATTAGATTACTGAACTACAACAGTTTATGGATTTAATGGTATCGCCCCTGCCCTACAATAGAGTTTAACATCTCTAAACAATCCGTTTCAAAATGGATGCGCCGTTTCTAATTCATGGTGCTTTACAACAAATTGTTTTTGCTACCACTTAGAGGAAAGGACTGGCAATTCGGGCAATGTTTGCCTTAAATTTATCGAGTATGGGGCGTTTTCTCCATTCATGAAGATTTATAATTTCACTCTCTTTTAAATCTTCTAAAAACCAATAGGTTAACTCCGAAGCTATTTCGGGATCATAAATCAAGGCGTTTACCTCAAAATTTTGGCTAAAACTACGGTAATCCATGTTGGCAGTGCCAATGGAACAGAACGCATTATCAACCATTATAATCTTACTGTGGTTAAACCCTTTGCGATAAAAATAGACTTCAATTCCCGCCGCAAGGAGCTCTTTTACAAACGATAGCGTTGCATAATACACAAGGCGTGAATCACTAATGCCAGGAATTAATATTTTAACGTCAATCCCACTCAGTGCTGCCGTTTTCAATGCTGTTAATATACTCTCGTTGGGCATTAAATAGGGAGTTGAAATGAAAATATTGGAGTTTGCCGAAGTTATAGAAGTAAAATAAGCCTGCATAATGCTCGCCCAATCGGAATCCGGCCCAGAGGCAACAATTTGCATTAACACCTGTTTTGTAACCGTCGTTTTCGGAAAATAGAGCGGATCGTCGAGCAACTCTTTCTTTAAAAAGTACCAATCGGTGGCAAAAATTGCTTGCAAAGCATTCACCGATTCTCCCTCAAGTTTTAGATGCGTATCGCGCCAAAACGGAATTTTCTTCTTTCCATGAATATAATGATCCGCAATGTTTATTCCGCCCACAAAACCAACTTTTCCGTCAATTACAGTTATTTTACGGTGATTCCGATAGTTGATTTTGCCCGTAAAAAACGGAAACCGAACAGGCATAAAACATCCAATTTCAACACCCTGTTTTTTAAGTTTTGAAATATAATTGCTGGTTATATCCCAACTCCCAACATGATCATAAATAATCCGAACCTTAACCCCTTCGTTTACTTTTTCGATAAGGAGTTTCCCCAATTCTTGACCTATTTTATCGGAATATAAAATGTAATACTCAAGATGGATGTGATGTTTTGCCTTCCGTATTTCTTCAAACATCGTCTTAAATGTGTCATGTCCATTATTTAAAATATGAACCTCATTAAATCTGGACAATAAAGCCTTACTGTTTTGCAACAAGAGCTTTATCATTTTTATTCGATCTTTTAAATACCGATTATGGGAATAGTCTGTCTGCGACAGGTGGATGTATTGTTGTTCACTGAGCTCCTCAAATTTGGCAAAATCAACCAATCCTTTACGGCTAAAAATCTTTTGTTTGCGATGATTTTGTCCCAAAAAAAGATAGAAAATAATTCCAATAATTGGGAATAACATCAAAATAAGAATCCACGACATGGTTTTGTGGGGCGACCGATTTTGACTTACAATAATGATTGTAATTGCAATAACGGTAATAATATAAATCCAATTGAACAAAATGCTCAAACTTGGACCAACCTGATTTAATAGATTTTCAAAATACGTTAACATGTTTATATCCTGATAATTAACATCCAAATCCTTACTCTGGAATACATTTCAACAACGCATCAATTTCAATGGACATAGCGCAATCAAAATGGGTCAATGGGCATGCTTTTCGTCCATGTAAACCACATGGACGACACGGTAGCTTCTTTGTAGTTTCCACTATTTTACCATTACTTCCGGTTGGACCAAACCCAAATTGCGGTATAGTGCTACAAAAAACTGCAACTACCGGAGCATTTACACTACTGCAAAGATGTAGAGGTGCTGAATCGTTTACATAATTCATAACAGCACCTTTCATTAAGGCAGTTGATTCAAGGAGATTTAGTTCCCCACTTAAATCCACCACATTTCCGTTACTCGATTTCACGATTCGTTGACACAAAGAATTGTCGGCTTTACTTCCCAACAGATAAATTTTATACTCGGTTCCAATTCGATTTATCAACTCAATCCATTTTCTTTCGGGAAACTGCTTTGTAAACCATATCGATGCCGGGGCTATACATATGTATTTCTCGGTCTGATAGTGCGCTACATGCTCCTCAACTTCCTTGGATAGATACAGTTTCGGTTGCGCCGGTTTATTATCGGTCAGGAACTCTATCAGTTTTTGATTCCGCTCAATTTCATGCGTTCCATCCAAATTATGATCTGCCTTATTTTGCAAGAAAAAGGATAATGGGTTCTTTCTAAAACCACTTTTTATGGGTGCATTGGAAAAGGTGGTTATCAATCCGGAACTCAAAAAACGTTGAACATTGATTACAATATCATATTTTCGTTTTCGAATGGCGAAAATCAACGTCAATAAAGATCTATATTTACTGGTTTTTTTATTCCATATTAAAATCTCTTTTATATGTGGGTTGGTTGTTAAAAGGGACTCGTTACCTTTCCGTACAAGAATATCGATTGTAGAATTTGAATAAAAAGTCTTTAGCTTTTCAACCAACGCCGTAGCCAATACTACATCGCCTATAAAAGCAGTTTGAATAATTAATATTTTGTTGCAAGAGTATTTAGTCATGCCTTAATTGTTAAATACATAGTGTATTATATTTGCTCCCATTTTCAGGGCTATCAGACGTGTTTCTTCGGAATTATTGTGCACTTCGGGCGATTCCCAACCGTCGCTTAAATCGGTTTCGTAGCTATAATATAAAACGAGTCTGTTTTTTATAAAAATCCCAAATCCTTGCGGTGGTTTATTATCGTGTTCATGAATTTTGGGTATTCCATTGGGGAAATAATAGATTTGGTTATAAATCGGGTGATTAATCGGTAACTCTACCAATGATTTATCGGGAAAAACTTTGGCTATTTCACGACGAAAAAAGGGATCAAGACCATAATTGTCGTCAACATGCAGAAACCCTCCCGATTCTAGATAGAGGCGTAGATTCTCGACCTCGGCAGGACTAAAAACAACGTTACCATGCCCGGTCATATGAACATATGGGTATTCAAATATTTGCACGCTTCCCACATCTACCTGATCGTGCATTGGGTTAATATTTGTCCCCATATTTTCGTTACAGAACTTAATTAAATTGGGAAGTGCCGTTGGATCTGCGTACCAATCGCCACCGCCGCTGTATTTTAGTAACGCTATTTTAATGGGATACTCCTGGGCAAACAATCCCGTTGTTAAAATCATAAAGAGTGTTAAAATCTTAAACATATCGATTATTGATTGGTGACATAAAAAGTATGACAGGCTGCTATTCCTGCAGTCTCGGTTCGCAAACGACTGTTTCCCAACGATATGGGAACATATCCATGTTGAATTGCCAGCGTTGCTTCCTCTTCACTGAAATCGCCTTCCGGGCCAATCAAAACAATGGCATCGGGACTTTTCTGTGCCGCTTCGAGTAGTGAAATACGATTACAATCACGACATAAAGCAATATATTTATTGGTTATATCGTGTGTTTGTTCCATGAACTTTTTAAACTTAATGGGTTCATTGATAGTTGGAAACATTGCTTTTTGTGACTGCTTTGCCACTGCGATCATAATCCGGTTTAACCGGTCGGTTTTAACAATTGTACGTTCCGAATGATGACAAATAATGGGTGTTAACATTGAGAACCCAAACTCCGTCGATTTTTCCAACATGTTTTCGTACCGCTCCATATTTTTAGTTGGCGCAACCACCAAATGAAGGTTATATTTCAGTTTTGGAACTTCGATTACCTCGGTTATTTTATATTGAATGGCTTTTTTAGAAACCTGAGTAACTATGGCAGTAACAGCATTTCCAATGCCATCGGTGATTTGTATTTTAT
This sequence comes from Salinivirgaceae bacterium, assembly GCA_028709085.1. GTDB lineage: Bacteria > Bacteroidota > Bacteroidia > Bacteroidales > Salinivirgaceae > JAAYQU01. Next base: position 8,057 of record JAQVXQ010000082.1, read on the forward strand.
CATCAACACATATTCTAAGAACTTTAATTGCGTGAAAAGCTTCGTCGCCATCGATTACATTCCCCAATAGCATGTTTGGACAGTAAAACAGTGGTAATTCTGATTTTATTGTTTCATTTTTATGCATTGTCTGTTTTACTCCTCTTCTTTAATTCCTTGAGCGTTTCCATCATTTGAATCTTGGTTGTTGGTTTTTTCCGGTTGCTTTGTCTTCTCTGGGTTTGTCGGTTCATTCCCCTGTTCTATTGGATCAATTTCCGCAGGATTAACCACAGAATCTGTTTTTATACTATCGGGATTTTGATTAATGGGTTTTATTGGGTTTTCAACCTCCTCTTTAGCTCGTTTGCCTTGCTTATTTGGATTATTATTCTTTTTAAAATCCTCTTTTGTGCCTCCATTAAAATAGAACAACGATTCGTCTTTTACTCTAGGATAGGTTAAATAATAGGCATACTTTCCACGATCGGATTTAAGCTTTCGTTGACGAGTTTTCAAATCTTCAATCATGCCATTATACGCTGGATCACTTGATACAGAAAGCATTGAGTTTTTAGTATATTTAAAGAAAAACCAGAAGTTGGGATTTGGTTCAAGATAGATAATCATCTCAAGGCTAGTTTTCACATATCTAAACTCAACCGATCCATTAACATATTTATTAACCGTTTTATCTAAAATATTACCAATTCCGATTTTCCCAAACGACTTCCAAGCCTGATCAACGGCATCCCATTTCATAATTAAATTTGTAAATACCATGGTGTTTTTGAAGCCTTCTGGAATATTTTTAGGAATTCCAAAAAGTTTTTGCTCTTCAATCAGTTTTAGGGTTTGTTCCTTTCCTATTAAATCCGTCATTCCGTGTTGATAATTAAGGCCAAGCGTACTAACAGGATCTAAACTTTGCAGCTTATTAATTGTATCGGCCATATACTCGAGGTTTGGCTCATTGAAAAAGAAATTGAGGGTGACAAATAGGTCGGCAATAATTTCTTTCCGCTCCAACGAATTTATTAAAGCTCCGCGAGTTTTCAAATCTACCAATCCTAGATCGCGAGCCATATTGATGATTCCCTGATTAAACGACTCCCCACTTTTAGTGTTCAATGTCATATAATTATCGCTCGACTTTAGATCTTTAAGTTTTTGAATAGTTCCAACCTCGTACTTTTCTGTTTCACGCTCAAACTTCACAAAACCAGGAACAGCAGAATAGTTATGGTAATTTGGTTTGGTTGTCTCTGAAAAGAAGGTCGAATAGGTTTCAATGGAATCCATATTCGTTATTAACCCATGTTTAAGACTTTTCTCATTAACACTAAAATTCTCCTCATTTACCGGAATCAACACATTTTTCGGAGCTATTTCCGATTTAAACTTCACCCAATTTTGTGCAAATTGTGTGGGAAGGTTGAGCAGTTTTGTACTGCCCTCAAAGAGAAGGTACTCGTTATTGGCAAACAACATAACTTTCCCCATATATCCAAAAGCGGGATGCAATGTAAACGACTGATTCATTGATACTTCACCTGTGGCATAAGTCGATGTATTCTCTTTATTAACACTAATTACATCAAATCTAATTTTTTGCCTCTTATTATCCACGTCAACATAGTCGTAACTTCCAGATCCGGAATAAAATTTCCTTCCGGTGATATTAATTATAGCATCATAAAACTCGTGATATTTTGACTCTCTACTTGCCACAATACGAACTTGTGAAATGGTTCGGTGTCGAGCCTGAGGTTCAATTGTTATCTCCTTATCCCCCGGATATATGGTAGCGTCAGCGACATTTACAAATTCTACTTCATGCGAAGATATTATATTGTTTTTTAAATTTATATCCGTATTGGAGGATATGAAATTCAAACTATCTTGAGCAGTGTGTGTCGAAATAAACAAACCACCAGCCGGATTTTCCGTAGTTGCTTGCGATTCCACTTTATGCATTTGGTTGTAAAATGAGTGAACGGCTTCCGTAGATATGTTAAGCGTTTCATCATCAATATTCCACCCTACAACATCAGCATACGCCATATATTGATTCACTGGGAAGTATAAAACATTATCGGGCGTTGCCGATTTGAACCGGCCTTTGCGAGTTGTAAAATCTATTTCACCATTTACATTGTCGGTTTTAATGGCTATACCACTATTGTCAATGGAAGCGAGTGACCAACTGGATTTTTGTGCCGCCAAAGAGTGGTCCGTATAGGTAAAGTTCTGACTTTTCACCGTACTTCGTTCCATCGCCATGGATCCACTTCCAACAATGTCTTTAGGCTGTACTACAAACCTCCCACTCAACGAGGCTTGCGCATTAAACATGTCTATTGGTGCCGATGTTGTCAATCCAACCATCTGATCTTCATATGGATACCAATGAATCTTAATATTCTTCCCTTCCATTAAAGGCAACGGTGGTTTACTCGATGTGCGATTTAAAAATCGTTGCGACAAGGTGTTCATGCTATCCAGAAAATAGGTGAAATCGTTGCTCCAAGTGGTGGTTTTTAGGTAATTAAGATCTCCACGGACTTTTACTCCTTGGTTACTTACAGAAATTATTCCTTGCGATTTTCCATAATTGCCGTAGGTGGTCATTCCCTCCTCTTCGATTCGATACTCAAATCCGAGCGACAGATCCTTTTGAATTAGAAGCACCTCTTTAAATACAGGAAAAATATTTCCCGAATAAAACGTTCCATCCAATTTTAGTTTTTCAGCCATTGGTGCATTTAAACTGTCGATTTTATAGGGATCAATTTCAAAATAGACGCTATCGCGATCGTAAACACCACCATGAATGGAGGGATTATCATAATAAACAAATGAATTTTCGTATGACTCAAAGATTGGGAAACGTGCTATACCATAGGTTCCCGATTTGTTTTTTGGATTATCAATAAGAATGGTTCCCGTTATATTTTCAATGGCACTTTTCACTTTTTCAAAAACATGATTCCCCGCCATATCAAACTCTTTGAAAGACTCAACAACCATGGAATCAACATTTTCCATATCAATTTTAAAGCCTTCGTAATCAAACGAGAAATTATTCCCATAAAAATTATAAAGACCCGCTCTTAACTCCCCATTAAAATTTATTTGTCTGTTTTTTGATAATGTAACTTGATTATCCCAAGGAGTTGCAATCACTCTGTTTTCTTTTGAAAACATAAAATTAGGAACTCCCTTTATCTGTAAATCTAGGTTTTTAAGATCAAGAATTGCATTTTCTTTATCGCCTGATATTCGGGATGTAATTGCAATTACATCGTAATCTTTTTCACGAGTGGCTGCCATTAAATAATCGTACATCTTTTGTCGAACCTGCGCTGTTCTAGTGTCTCTATCGTAATACACATATCCCTCAAAAGAGAGTAAAATCAAAAACTGATGTATTTTCACATCGGAATATCCCATATGTCGTGCAAGCTCTTCCGCCGAAAACAGATCTAGATCTTGCTTAACAAGAAACTCCCGTACATCATACAATGGATGCTTCATTGAAATTCCCTGGAGTTTATAAAACCGATCGGAAGCAAAATAGTTGTACGATTCAAAGGAGGCTTCACTGATTTCAGATCCCGTTAATCGGGTAAAACACATGCGCGATTCGGTCATATTCCAGCGAAGTACCTCCGCATTCATTTCCACCATATGATAGGAGTTGAAATATGGACTTCGCGACATATTGCTTGGATCATTGTTTCGTATTAAATTAATCTCACGCGAGGCAACAAAATATTGCATATTAAGTCCAGCATGATAAATAGAGTCTTGATCTAGGTAGATGGAAATTTCGGCATCGTTTGAAAATGCTTTATCTTGAGTAAAGGTATATGATTCGCTTTTTGAGCGCATAAAAACAATGTTTTTTATTATCGTATCGCCATTTTCTACCACTTGTTGCTCTCTCCAAAAGTCGAGAATGGCTGGTTCTTTGGATGTTCCGGAACCAATAAATTGACTCCCATGCTGAACATACCCTCCAATATAATCAACCTGATTGTACAATCCATCGATTTTAAACCGATTTTGAAATGATTCAAACTTAGGAAATCGGGAGGTTGAAGGGCTTGCTATTTCAGCGGCCTGATAACGAAGAGCCCCATGCAAAGGTTCATCAAAATAGTTGTAGTTGTAAAACGTAGCTGTGTCAACTTCAAGCAGCGATCGGGTTAATTCAAAAACAAATTTATCGAACGTTGCATAGACTGAATCAGCTGAAAACCCCGATCGTTCCCAAGTAACTTTCCCTCCTACGCCTGAAAATTCAAATTTAGACATGTCGTAAAAACCTGAAGTCTCAAATATTTGAATACTATCCTTTTGAGCGTAACAGGTTAACGTTGATAATGGTATAATCACGGTAAGTTTATCTTCTGCATTTAACGTCAGCAGAAAATCGTTGGTAGAGGTCGTCCATTTTGTAAGGGGCGCATCAAACAATAATCGTTGTTCAATTAGTTTTTTAATGGAAAGGATGTAATTTGCAATTTTCGAGAGGGTTACATCACTTTGCCCACAATAAGTAAGAAGTAAATTATGAAAAACATCAAAATTTTTACGATGTTCAACGCGTTTTGAAAAGGAAATAAGGGTGTTTAAATAGAGTTTATAAACCTCAAATGTGGCTTTTCGTGCATCGAGTAAAAGATGGGATATTTCGCAAATTTGACGCTGTTGATTATAGTTATAATATCCACTATTCCAAGTATTTGACACTTCTATAAAATAGGCAACTCCATCCTTTTTTTTCTCCGCATTTTTAGTAATCAAGTCGTTTACTTTCACAAGAAATAGACTATCGCATACGATTCCATCCTCGTCTTGTGCAAACAAATTTAATGTTGAGAATAAGGATAAGAATCCTGCTATAAAAACTCGATATTTCCAATTATTCATACCCCTTTATTGTTTCTGTAGAACTAGACATGCCCATTGATCATCGGTCAATGTATCAATGAGTTGCAATTTGTGTTTCTTGGTTTCGTCGGTTATTATCGACACATCGGAGATGAAAAATCCACTTAGAAACAAGAATCCATTGCTTTCCAAATGAGCAGCATAAACTTCCATGTCCTTCAGTAAAATATTCCGATTTATGTTTGCTAAAATCAACTCAAATTGTTCTGATATTTTGGAACTATCGCCAAGGATACATTCAATATCGGAGGTTTCGTTGAGTACAATATTCTCCTTTGTGTTTTCAATGGACCACTCATCAATATCGATTGCCACGGTTTTTGCCGAACCCATTTTCTTAGCAACAATGGCCAAAATTCCGGTTCCACAGCCCATATCCAACACATTTCGGTTTGTAAAGGTATATTTCCGCATAGCCTTTAACATCAGTTTTGTTGTTTGATGGTGTCCGGTTCCAAACGACATTTTTGGTTCAATGAGCAGTTGATAAGTAAAGCCCGGTTTTGGTTGATGAAAAGGGGCGCGAATGTAACAGAAATCGTCCACCTCAATGGGTTCGTAACTCGATTCCCATTCTTGATTCCAATTTATACGTTCAATGAGTGTGGTCTGCAAATATAAATCGGATATTCCAAGTTGGCTAATGCACTCTTCCAGAGCGTTTTGATTGTAATCGACCTCTTGAATATAGGCTTTTAAAACATCCGAATTCGTATCAAAACTTTCGTACCCTATTTCAGCTAGTTCGGCAACAATGATATCCGAATCGATGCGTTTTTCATCGATTCGGATCGTCGTTTCAAAATAATTCATACGTTATTTATTTGCTTTTACAATTTCCATAAAATCGTTGGCATTTAACGCAGCACCGCCTATTAAGCCACCATCGACATCGGGTTGGCTAAATATTTCATCGGCATTTGAAGGTTTACAACTTCCACCATACAAAATGGGCGTTTTCTGAGCTATTTCTTTACCATATTTTTTCGTAATTAACCCACGAATAAAAGCATGCACCTCCTGTGCTTGTTCTTTAGTGGCAGTTAATCCGGTTCCAATGGCCCAAACGGGTTCATAAGCTATTACTATTTGCTCAAAATCAGCACTTTCAAATGCAAATGACCCCACCGTCAACTGTTCTTCGATGATGGCAAAGGCATTCCCCTTTTCGCGCTGTTCGAGCGTTTCGCCCACACAGTAAATGGGTAATAATTGATTATCGAGGGCCGCGTCAATTTTTTTAGCGCAAATCTCATTGGTTTCTCCATTATACTGGCGTCGTTCGCTATGGCCAACCAATA